>NZ_HG916854.1:600000-759787 GCF_000577275.2 Rhizobium favelukesii | reverse complement strand
TTCTTGCCATTTCCCCGGAATAACGCTTTTCTCAAGCTATCTAGACCACAAGCGTGATTTAGATGCGATTCTCAAGCTTCCGCAAGAAATTTTTAGTTAACAAAACCTTAATCACCTCCGGCTATCCCGGGTTGAGGCTCGATCTGTTCAAATTCGAAGAAGCGTGCGCGAGAATCGAATCAACCATTTGATTTTTTTGGATAGTTTCGCCGTTTGCACGGCTGTCAAACCTTCGGAAGACAAAATCACCTTCAGAGTCCGTCGATACCCCATGGAACCACTGCCTCCCATCTGCCTCCTGGTCGCAACAGGTGCGAAGATCGCCACGACAATCCACCCGCAAATTTGCGAGTGACTGTGGCTGCTCCATCGCGCCGATCGCGACCGTTGGAGAAATACCCGGGACGATCGGACTACATGCAAAAAGACGAAACGGGAGGACTGCAACAGACGACCCTGTTGGTTGGTAAAGAATGAACGTATGCGCGTGGGGAAGAAAGTTGTCGAACGGAGTTGCGGCAATGTCGATCGGGCCTAGCCGGTTCGCGGCCAGACATGACTTCGAGACCCGATGCGACTCCGATGGCGCTCGAAAGGGATTTTGGCTGGGCTATTGATCAGCGCTGCCGCCGGCAATCGACGAATTCGGCGAGGAGGGACAGCCACCCAGCGTCATTCTCCAGCGTGATGGGCCTCTCCAAGAAGCCCCACCGGTTTGCACGTTGAAGGGTGTATTTCTAAATGCTGCACGGGTCGGAACGATCTCCTCATGCTACCGAATGACAGCCTCGGGGCCGATCGATGGTTCTGATCCCTTATTCAGCTCCTTTGCCATCTCCAGATGATATTCGAGTGCCGGCCACATCTTGGCCGCCCAAGCCTTTAGGACGGCATTCCCACGTTCATCACCATGGCGCTTAGACAGATCCACGGCGTCAAGTCATCACCCTTAGTCCCCTCAGCTTGTCTAGTATGCTTTTCTGCGCGTTGGAGCGCTGGCTTTTACCTTTCCGCTGAAGAGCGGCCCTTCATTTCGTCAGAGGCTTTCTGATGATCGGTGATCATCTGCTGAGCAAAAGCCTTCGTGGCATCGTCAGATCGCCCAAACGCCGATTGTTGGATTCGAGTTCGAACATATCGCTGCTTGCGGCATCAGTGCGAAATCCTCCGTTTTCGGCGCAACTGTCACAAGCGAGTTCACGCCGCCTTTCTCCGCGGCAATCCTCACGTGGCTGTGGGAAAAAACGAGGTCTTCAAGTCGTTGCCGGAATGCTCGCCGAGGCCCGCGCGAAGATGGGTGCTCCGAATAGTGAAAGCGGCGGCGAATGATCAGAGGAGGGCACTGAACACCCGCAGTTTAAACCCTTGGACGGGTCTGACGGTTGGAGAAATAGCAGCTATGGCTCTGGATCCCGCGTCGCGTTGGCTTGTTATCTCGACGATAGAGGAGAGCGACGATGGGAAGGCAGAGCGGATGCCAAGGGCGAACGTAGCAGCGACCCCGAGGTGAAGAAGGTGTCTGACGCGCTGAAGCAACGGGGGTCATCAATGAGCAATCCTGAAGGAGACGCGAAAGGTCAGTTCGCCAAAACCCAGGCCGATAGGCCGCCCGTCAGAATACCGACGACCAAAGCGTAGTATCTCTAGTCAGTGCAGTGATCCATGGCTTCTGCCGTTTTGCCGCCATCAGAAGATCGAGGTCCACCGCCGAGGGGCCGAACCGGATGAAAAGATCTTCGGCGACGGCGTGGCCAAGCCCGTACTTTTTGTTGAAATTGTGTCAGCGAATAGGCAGGGCCGCGCAACGCCCCACGCCGTTCGAGAGGCGGCCGTTGGGGTTTCATGTCACTAATCCTCTTTGTGTCGGCGTTCCAATGAATTGCGCAGCAAATGTTCCCCGCGCAATTGGGATTGGCGGGATTTTTGCATGGACTGCCTGCTCTAAAACCTAAGAAATACCAAGCGTAGAGGTTCCTACTGCGCGCTCTTGGTTGCGAAAGTTCTCAGCTGAGAACTTTTCGAACGCGAGCCGACTTGAAGAGGATTTTCGATTGGTCTTTCTACGGGCCAGCCGGACTTTCGCTACTGCTGTTGGTGGGCATCTTTCGCCTCTTTCCAAGTTCTCAGCTGAGAACTGCCGAGACGCTCTGAATATTCGTACGCTAGCCTGGAGCAGGTAGGCCTCCGTTGTACGTCATTGGCAAACTCACTTTTTTGAGGCGATCGAACACACCATGCGACTTAAAGGGTACTTCGGCATTCAGTAGTTGATCGCAACGGCCCACCAGCCATTGCACAAACGATGGACCGCTAACGGCAACGTTACCCCAACAGCGGACCCGTGCGCGTCGTTCTGCCACGACGCGCACGGGGAGTTTGCGGTCGTTCAGACTCTATCGCTAGGGGTTGATCCGAAAGAGCGCTCTACCCGAAACCCATACCGAGCCAGCGCCGTACCGGATGGCATCTCCCATAATGCCTTCCTCGCTCCTAGGCGCACTGAATTCTTCGACAGCTCGTTGCTCTTTGCATCGATTTTGGTGACGGGCCACTCAGGGGAGACGACCTATGCGAACCGCCGCCAATCGTGATACCCCCACCGCCGCCGACCGCGCCGGCCTCAATCGTTGCGATCCTCATTGCTCCTCCTGTCGATCCGCCGCCGTCGCCCTGATTAGCGACCCAAACTGACCCCTTCACCGGATGCCAGGAAGCGCGGAGCAGGAGCCCACCGCGGGCAATGGCAGCGTTGCTTCCAACACACCAGTTGAGGCCGTTGAAGCGGCTAAGCTCGCGATTATAGTCTTTCGAAGTGACGTTCTTCCTGGCCGTTGTGACAACCCAGACCGCCCCCGCGCCGACACCAATGGTGCCTTCGCTGTCGCATAAGTCTGCGGGGGGCGCATCACAACCCGGCTCGCCTGCGGATCGACCTTATGAATGGTCTTGCTCCCAATGTCCGGCACCAAAGCAGCGCTCTCCGATTGCGATTCCCCTATATGGCCCGACTGCCCCCAACCGGAATGTCGATTGTGCTGTTGTCAGCAGGATTGATACGGCCCAGCCGATTTCCGGGTCACCATCCGAAGGGAGCCGAACCCAAAAGCGATGAAATCGCCTCTGCGCAAGCGCAGGTACCTTATCGCAGGCTCTTTCGCCTGCACAACGTCAAAGCCCAAGGCTACTGAGAGGATGTTTAGTAAAATTATTGACGCGGGCTTCAACGGAGTGTCCGGCAAATTGGCTGGCCGCGATTGAGCGCAGAAGGTGCGAACTCCGATACTGTTGTCCGCTTTCTGTTTCCATCGCAGACAAGCGCCGGTGTCCATCTGCTGTGAGCGGTCGCTGGTAGATGAGCCAGTCCGCCTCATACGCCAGGTATTCAGGGGCGAACGAGGCCGAAGCGGCGGGCCTCATCCAAAAACGCCCTGACGGAGGACGGCTGCCAATTCCGGCCCCCACGTGGGGGTCGCTCTCCCATCTGGTCCAAGTGGGCAGCAATCTCGCCAATTGACAGTTTAGGATCGGCGATTGCGATCCCGGCGACCAGCCGCATGAGATAGTCCTCTTGTGGCCGTCGAGGAGATCTGCTTAACAGTTCTGGTTCCGCAAGCTTCTCCCCCACCATTCGATGAACGGCCCGACGCAAGCGTTCTACCGTCCAGTCGTGACCTCGGCGATTGAGAATCCGCACGACATCGTCCCAACTATGCCGCGGCCGCAACTGCCGCACCGTTGGTAGCCATGTCTGCGCCGACGAAATTAGCTCATCGAGATAGGCTCGCCTACGCGCCGCAGAAACCGCTCTGACCGCTTCTGGTCTTCGTTCCCGAAGGCCCGGATTGCCGGCAAGCCTGCCACGCGCCTTGGCGGCTTTCATGCCGGACTTGGTTCGCTCGGCGATAAGCGCTCGCTCGAGCTGGGCAACGGCGCCAAGCACCTGCAAGGAAAACATCCCCTGGGCCGTAGAGGTGTCGATCGGATCGAGGAGCGAGCGGAAATGCACGCCTCGCTTCTCGAGGTCTTCGATGACGTCAAGCAAATGGCTGACCGAGCGGGCTAAGCGGTCCAGACGGACTACGACGAGCACGTCACCAGCGGCAAGATCCTTCAGCAGTTTAGTCAGGACCGGCCTTGCGCGCGACGCGCCGGAACCATGTTCCTGATGTATCCGCTCGCAGCCCGCAGCTCGGAGGGCGTCGACTTGGGCGTCATTCACCAGATCGTCGGTCGAAACGCGAGCATAACCGATCAGTCTCCGGGACAGGGCGGGGGCGCCGGCGCTCGAAGCTTTTGCCATGGAATTGTCGGCCTGTTTTCAGGGCTGTGTACAGAGAAATACTGTATGAGAAAAGGTTCCTTTGCAAGCGTGTTTTACGATCGAAATAGGAGGCCATACAGCGAAAAAGCGAGCCGCGGCCGAGCATCGGATCATCAGAGACATCCAAGCGCGCTGGCGGTCTCCTGTGGCCGAAATTGAGCGAGAAGGGGAGTTTCGAGGGTGGGGGCCCAACGACCGGGAACTTCCGGACTTTTCGGCAGAAAAGCCGATCGGGAGGTCGCTCGGATGTCGCGAGGCAGATCGATTAGTGAACCTCAATGACCATAGAGGGAAAGACCCGAATTTCCTGGAAATCCGGCCATCCAAGTGAAAAAATGCCAATTACCGAACCGAGTTATCTAAGCGATGACCATCGCACGGCGAAGCACGCGTAGCGGAAGTAATCCTGCATATTGCTTCTGGTTAATGCGCTATTTACCATAGTTTCAAAGCATTATGGGTTAGCGAAACCGTTCCTCGATAGGTAACCGGGGTAAAGGGGCTGATTTGGGGGCACTGCCGAAGCGCTGGGCAATTGTGCTGTCGATGCTCTTCTACCATACTCGATGGCAGAGCATAAGACGGCATTGGGACCAGAGGCGTGGGTAGCGGCAAGATGCGCGAGATCGATATCGAGGGGCTCGACGAAGCCACGTTAATGGCACTGCATGGACGTATCGTCGAAAGGCTGCATTTTCTGCATCAGCAAAAGACCGCCGCCGCCCTGCAGGAGATCAAGATCGGCAGCGGTGTCGTGTTCGAAGGGCCGGATGGGAGAACGATCAGGGGCATCGTCATCCGCCGCAATCGCAAGACCGTGACGGTTCATACCGACGATGAGAAGCACTGGAACGTCTCGCCGTCGTTGCTGACGCTTGTGGGCCGGCATGGCCTCGATGGAGAGGCGTCCAAAGACGGCCGTGTCGTGCCGTTTACAAAGCCCGGCGCCAGGTAGCAGCACTCAGGCTTTTGCCGCGACAAGGCCTGCCAGTGGCGGGATGGTTTGGCCGCTGATGCCAAGTCGATCGCCGAGATAATGGTAAAACGAAAGCCCGAGCTTTTTGCAGGTCTTCATCAGACCGAGCATGGTGTCGCGCGCAACGCGGCCGTCCCGGCTCAAGGTGCCGCCCGAGATCTTTCGCTTGGTGACGAAGGTCCGCAAGTCGTTCTCCGACGCGTTTGTGTGCAATGGAATATGTGGATACTCGAGCACCTTCAGCAACTCGTCTTTTCGCCGATGCAGGCGCGTCAGCAGTTGATCGAGGGCGTCATAGCCAGTGTGCAGGGTAAAGATCCTGTCGAACCGTCGTCGGAAGCCTGGGATTGCCTGCGGGGAGGGCTTCTGTTTCCAGGCCTTCAGCGCCTTGTAAAAGCGCCAGATAAGATCGCGGATGAGAGTAACCGATCGCGCCTCCTTCGGCTTGGCCGGCATCAGCTTTTGTAGAAGGCGCTCGCTATGGACCCAGCATAGGGCATGATTTCCGACACGAAACTGTCCGGCATCGTCAGAGACAATCACCACGTCGCCCAGCAGACCGTGATGGCGGAGGGAACCCCAGAGACCAGCTTCGGCCAGGACCCCGATCCCTTGCCTGTCGAAAATATCGATGCCCTTGCCGGCCAGATATTCCAGGAACGGCACTTGATTGCAGAAGCCTTGCGGCTCGAAAGTGCGCAGTCTGGCAAAAAGGCCCGGATCGCCCCGGCGCTCTTCCAGATATTCGAAGGCCGCGTCATTGAGGACATAATCCCGGTAGTTGCCGCGCAGCAGCGACAGGAAGTTCAGCCGCGATTTCGATTTTGTCGTTCGGAAGACGGTAAAGTGGTCGCTGCCGATCTGCGTCGTATAAAAGTTACCATGAGCGTGACGGGCACCGGTGTCGTCGACCGTGACATAGGAGGACGACACCAGGCCGGCATGCAACACCGCCGCGTCCTCGGCGACAAACTCATCCAGCGCTTTGGTCAGAAGGCGCACGATCTGCCGTTTCGAGATCTCGACGCCGACATCATTCAACAATGTCGCCAGCCGCCCAGTCGTCACCTGTCCTTGCGCATGCAGCATCAGGCAGAGCCGCCTGACGTTCGGGCCATAGCCGCCAATGATCCCCGCAGGTAACGGCGCGATCACCGTCTTCCCATCCGGCGTGATCCAGCATTCGCGCCGGTAGTGCACAAGCTCGGCCTTTAGAACCAGTTCCCGCACGAAGCAGCTTTTGTATCCTTTGAAGCGCGAACCGGACGGTACGTTTGCACGTAAAACCTCCTCCCGGCTGACCCGCTTCACATCGAGCTTCGGTCCACGCGGCTTCTTCTTGCCCGCCTGTTGAACGCCCGGCTTGTCATCCGTTGCCTTATCCATGCCGGACGGTCGAAACGGCGGGCGCGGCGGCAGGTTTTTCAGCCGCGCGATCTCGTCGCGCAGCAGCTGGTTCTCGACCTTCAGCCGGGTGTTTTCCAGACGAAGCGCCGCGTTTTCCTCACGAAGGGCTGCGTTCTCGGCCTCGAGTTTCGCAAGGCGAACTTCAGCCTGCTCCGCTCTTTCCAGCAGGCCGGTCACCAAACTGCGCAACGCCTTCAGCGAAAGCGTCTCGGCATGCTCAGGTGAGGGAAGCCGTCTCTGCCGAGCCGGTCGCCGAGATATGATAGAAGGAAAGCCTAGGCTTTTGGCAGGTCTTCACCAGACCAAGCATGGTGTCACGGGCAACGCGGCCGTCCCGGCTGACAGTGCCGCCGGAGATCTTTCGCTTGGTAACGAAGCTGCGCAGGTCGTTCTCCGACGCGTTGGTATGCAACGGATCGTCGGCCAATCGAGCACGCGCAGCAGTTCATGTTTGCGCCGGTGAAGACGCGCCAGCAATGCGTCAAGCTCTGCATAGCCGGTGTGCAGGGTAAAAATCCTGTCGAACCTTTGGCGGAATCCGCTGGCAGCCTGTGGCGAAGGCTTTTGCTTCCAGGCTTTCAGCGCCTTGTAGAAGCGCCAGATTAGATCGCGAACCAGAGCGACCGATTTCGCGTGCTTCGGCTTTGCAGGCATCAGCTTTTGCAGAAGGCGTTCAGTGTGAACCCGGGACAAAGCATGATTGCCGACACGAAACTGGCCGGCATCGTCGGAGATGATCACCGTCTCGCCCACAAGGCCGTGATGGCGGATAGAACCCCAAAATGCCCGCCTCCCCCAGAATGCGGATCGCAGCCTTGTCGAAGATGTCGACGCCTTTCCTTGCCAGATATTCGAGAAAGGGCACCTGGTTGCAAAAGCGCCGTGGCTCAGGTGCCCGCAACCTGGCAGTCAGGGCCATATAGGAGGGGTGGCCGTGCAGATAGTCGAATGCGGCGTCGTTGAGGACATAGTCGTGATAACTGCCGCGCAGCAGCGATAGGAAATTCAGCCGCGATTTCGATGCGGTTGTGCGAAACACAGTAAAATGTTCGCCGCCGATCTGGGTGGTGTGGAAGTTGTCATGAGCGTGACGTGCGCCGGTGTCGTCGACTGTGACATGAGGTGCAGAAACCATGCCGGCATGTAGCACCGCTGTATCCTCGGCGACAAGACCATCCAGTCCCTTGGTCAGAAGGCCCACGACCTGGCGCTTCGATATGTCGATACCGATACCGTTCAACAAGGTCGTCAGCCGCCCTGTGGTCACCTGTCCTGGGCATGCAGCATCAGGCTAAGCCGCCTCAGGTTCGGGCCACAGCCACCTAAGATGCCTTGCGGCAGCGATGCAGTAACCGTCCTACCGTCAGGCGTGATCCAGCATTCACGCCGATAGTGCACAAGCTCGGCCGCAAGTACCACGTCTCGAACAAAGCAGCTTTTATATCCCTTGAAACGCGAGCCAACCGGGACACTGACGCGCAAAACCTCTTCTCGGCTTGTTCGCTCGACATCGCGCTTCGGGCCACGCGGCGCATTCTTGCCCGCCTGCTTATCGCCCGCACTCACATCCGTTGCCTTCTCCATGCCGGACGGGCGAAAGGGCGGGCGTGGCGGCAGGTCCTTAACCGTGCGATCTCGTCGCGCAGCAACTGGTTGTCGACCTTCAGACGGGTGTTTTCCAGACGAAGTTCTGCGTTCTCTTCGCGAAGGGCCGCATTCTCTGTGCGAAGCTCTTTGACCTCCGCTGAAAGAGCGGTGACCTGATCAACAAGTCCAGCCACCAAGCTGCGCAACGCATTCAGTGAAAGCGTATCGGCGTGCTCGGACGAGCGAAGCCGCTTCTTCGTCATCCCGGGACTGAATCATGATTTGCCCCAGCCGAGGAATCCCTCATGACGATAGGCAGCTATCAAAGCGTGCGCTTATACACACTTGTCTGCTTCATGGACGAAAAAAGCTGCCACTCAATCTGCCCCACTTACCCTCGACAGCCGCGATAGCCGGTTGCGCCCGGACGAGGGCGACTTTCAATGAGAGCAAGCATGTCCGCCTTTTTTCAACCTATTGTCGGCAATAAACGCATGTCATGTGGTACATGGTACATGGATCCATGATCTCGATTCCGAGCCCCTCAAAATCCCTGGCATTACGCGTGGCGAGAGTGAGGTCGTGGCAATCGCCGTAGCAGCGATCAGAGCGTCCACCGACGCCAGCCCGCGACCGCTTCGCTTCGCAAGCCCTACCAGGTCACCCCAAGCGAGAGCAACCGGCTTATCTACCGGAATGACGCGGCGCTCAAAACGTTGTGGGAGATCCCGGCGAGCCATTCAGCCAACGCATCGCGTTTTCGCCCGTTGTCCATCAGGGTAACGCCTCAGCGAATCTCTGCAATCGACACGACACTGATGAAGGCGCGATCCTCATCAAGCCGATCCAGCCATTGCAAAACGCGGGCTTCGGGGCGCGGTTTTGTCACCTCGGAAAGTACATTGGTGTCGAGCAGCAGTCTCACAGAGGCGGATCACGTGGTGTGTCGCGTTGACGCTCAAGGTCCAGATCAGCGCCGCGTAGCGGCGATTCCATCAGAAACTCTGCGAGCGTTGATCCGGAGGCGGTCACGGCGGCGTTGATATTTACGGGTCATTTCGGCTGAGGCAACCGGCGCGCAGCGAATGGCCGGAGAATTTGCCGCGCGCTCGCCTTCGCTGAGATCGCCGCGGACACCGGCGGCAAGGGCCGCTGACTTGACGAGCCGGGCGAATTCGATCGGCTTATGCGATCGGGGCGGACAGACCGGATCTTAGTCGACCCCTTAGCTCGACTTTGTACAAAATCGGTGGTGATTTCGGGGGCATCTGAGCAGCCCTGGGTGAATCAATTCGCCGCAGGGTCCCGGCCTTGCGCCATTCGTTTGATCGGATTCGAACGAATGGATGAGCGAACAACATGATTGTAGCCGTGAGCCGGGAGACGCGGTCCCCCACATCCTTCGCAAATGGCTGTCGCCGTTTCGTTTCTGGTTTACCGCGCCAAGCTGGGAGCATCTGCTGGTCCTGGTGATGGGTGCGCTCCTTTCGCCTGGCAAGCGAACGGTGACGGCCTGCCTGCGCATCACCGGACGCGCGGAGGTAAGTAATTTTGCCGCCTATCATCAACTCCTCAACCGAGCCCGCTGGAACCCTCGCACGTTGGCGGCCCGTCTGCTGTCCATCATTGTTGCCCGGCTCGTGCCCGAGGGCCCTGTCGTGATTGGCATGGATGATACAATCGAACGGCGTTGGGGCCAACGCATCGCCGCGCGTGGAATTTATCGTGACCCGGTGCGCTCCAGCCATGGCCACTTTGTCAAGGCCAGCGGCTTGAGATGGTTGAGCTTCATGGTTCTTTCACCTGTCCCATGGGCAAAATGTATTAAAGCCCTGCCGGTGCTGACGATCCTGTGTCCCTCTGAGCGCCATGATCAGAAGAAGGGCCGAAAGCACAAGCTGCTGACTGATTGGGCAAGGCAAGGCGTCTTGCAGCTTTGCCGCTGGCTGCCGGGCCGCGAAATCATCTTTGTCGGCGATAGCAGCTTTGCCGTTCATACACTGGCTGCGGCTCTTCCCGACACGGCCACTCTCATCACGCGGTTGCGTCTGGATGCCAGTCTCTTTGCTCCACCAGATCAACGGCACGAACATACGCTCGGGCGACCGGCGCAAAAAGGCAGGCCATTGCCGAAACTGAAAACGCTCCTCAAAGACGCAAAGACCGAGTGGCAGCATCGTCGCATCGTCCTGGTACGGCAAGCAAACCGACAAAACCCTTGATGTCACATCAGGAACCGGCCTCTGGTATCGGCGTGGAACGCCCCCAAGACCAATTCGCTGGGTTCTCGTTCGCGATCCATCAGGCCGTCGTGAACCCCAGGCGTTCATGAGCACCAACGTCAACCTTGAGCCCGCTCAGATCATTGCCTATTTCGTTCGGCGCTGGCAGATCGAGGTCACCTTCGCCGAAACGCGAGCGCATCTTGGCGTGGAAACCCAACGGCAGTGGAACGACAAAGCCATCATGCGCACGACCCCGTCGCTGCTGGCGCTCTACAGCCTCGTCACACTCTGGGCATGCGATCTGCTCGGTCATGGCGTCCTTCCCTATGCCGCCGCCTGGTACAAGAAAACAGAGTTCACCTTCTCCGATGCCATCGGTGCGGTTCGCATGATCCTGTGGGATCAGGATATTTATCGACAGCACCCGCCAGACCCGGACATTCCTGAAACTCAACCAAGCCGCCTCAAGCGGATGACACAAGCACTTTGCTTCGCTCCATAATGTACAAAGTCGAGCTTAGGAGGAAGAATTGAGCCTCTTTTTCACCCCATCCGGAGACGACGCCGAGGATCGCTCCGCATCCGACGACACTATGAGGCGGGCGAGCTTCGACGGCTTGCGAATGGCGTGTACCTTGAGAAGGGAGCTGAGCCGGACGATATGGTCATACGACGCAACTGGCCGCGACTGGTGGCCAAGCTCGTGCCGGACGCGGTTGTCACGAACCGCAGCGGCATCTAGGCCAGACCCGTCCAGCATGTGCAGAACGGTCGCCACGTGATCTTACGTCTCGGCTGACCGCAGCCGATTGATCATCGAGTTGCCGGGCCTTTCGATCAATACCCGGAAGGGGGCCGCGGCAACGTGGCAGGCGATATCCCTATCTGGGCACGCACCTCGCGGGTCCGGAGCGCAAGCTGCTCGACAACCTGGCACCGTCGCGTGCCCGGGGAGACGCCACGCGCACATTGGGGGAGGCCGCCGTCGACGCGAAGCTGGGAGAGCACACGGGTAGAACCGAGGTTCCGAAGACAGAGATTGTGACGGCGGTAAAGCGCAGACCTAGATTCGATCATTCGCAGTTACCATTTCTAGGTTAACGCGGATGAGGAGTGGCGAAAATGGAACGCGCGAAGGGGTTTCGCGACTGCAGCACCAAAATGGAAATCATTCCTCCGCCCCGATGCCCGACGCGTCGTCGGGAATCGGTCACCTGTCTATGCTGCAGAAAGCAAGTCGCGCCGTCTGAGGATAATTCGATGGAATACGGCATCTGCGAGGAATGCATAAACCGACCATAAAATCGACCTTTTAGTCTCACTATCGTCGGGTTAGCGATCGTGTAGCCGTTGAGGTGAAGAATAGGCAGGATTGCGCCGTCGCGTGCCGGATTAAGGAACTTCGTGGAGTGCCACGCTGTGACCAACGGTCCGGTTTCTGCCTCCTCGTCGCCGTTCACGCAGACAACGACGAGGTCGGGATTCTCAAATGTCGCTCGTTGCCTTCCTCCTCGTCGTCGCAAGCGCATCGACTTCAGTTAAGCCGATGCACCATTTCTATCGCGCGATAGGGCAGGAGTCTTTGATCCGGGTCCAGGCAGGAGCGTTCGGTGTGTTGCTGATTAGAGTTACCCTTTCGATAAATGGAGGCTGAGGTGAAGGCGATGATGCTTGACCGAGTTCGGACGCCTCTGCGCCTTGTCGAGCTGCCGGATCCGTCTCCGTCGGCGGCACAGGTCTTGATCAGGGTTGAAGCTTGCGGCGTCTGCCGCACGGACCTCCACGTGTTCGATGGCGATCTTCCAGACCCAAAGCTTCCCCTGGTACTTGGCCATGAGGTCGTAGGGATCGTCGTCGCGCTCGGATCCGGCGCGCCGGAAACGTTGCTAGGTCGAAGGGTTGGCGTCCCGTGGCTTGGTCACACGTGCGGCAGTTGTTCGTTTTGCTGTGGTGGAAAGGAAAATCTCTGCGACGCTCCGGGTTTCACGGGTTACACGCTCGACGGCGGGTTTGCGACACATGTTGCCGCCGACGCAAATTACGCGTTCGTTCTACCGGAGAGCTCGGATCCGATTGCTACTGCGCCGCTTCTTTGTGCGGGTTTAATCGGATGGCGATCATTGAAGATGGCGGGTGGCGGGAAAACCATCGGGCTATATGGTTTCGGTGCGGCCGCTCATATCTTGGCGCAAGTGTGCCGCTGGAAACAGCAGGAGGTCTATGCGTTCGTCCGACCGGAAGACGATGCAGGAAAACGCTTTGCATTGGAAATGGGAGCAGTATGGGCGGGATCGTCTGATCAAGTTCCGCCGAAACCGCTCGACGCTGCCATCCTTTTCGCTCCAGCGGGCGAGCTGGTGCCCAAGGCACTGGCTGCCGTTCGGAAGGGTGGTGTCGTCGTCTGCGGTGGCATCCACATGAGCGATATTCCTGCCATGCCCTATCGCCTACTGTGGGGCGAACGACGAGTTGTGTCAGTGGCCAATCTTACCCGGACTGATGCTCACGAGTTCCTGAAGGTCGTACGAGCAGCAAACATTCGAACTGTCACAACCCCTTATCCCTTGGCGCAGGCCAACGATGCACTGGTGGATTTGCGAGCAGGTCGTCTCAATGGCGCGGCCGTCCTTGTAACTTAATCCGCATCGCTGCAGGTACCGGCGCCTTTGTAGCAATTGTGGCAAACGCCTTGAAAGAGACGGCGATGACTTACGTCATCGCGTGTTGACCATCGACGAGAGGGAGATAGGTCTCGAACTCGTCGAGTTCGTCCTGGTTCGTGAGGTCCAGCTTGTTCCGGAGCACGATCGTGCCGGGATAACAGAGGGGATTGGATTCGGCGGTATAGACCAACGCTTCGGCGGGCTTGCGGGCGAACTGCGCGCGGATCGCCTGGCGTCGCTCGTGGTTTTGTCGAGGAGCCTGCGCATGCGGTTGGTCAAGACCAGGCCTTCGACGGCGCTAAGAATGCCGTTCGCGACCTTGACGCGCTCAATCAACCAGATCAGCTCTTCTTTACTGATTGCGAATTTTGAAGAGTATCGCGCTTCGACACAAGGCCGCGACAGCCATTCGAAGCATCTACGGGAAAGCCGGCTGTCGCTCGACCACGCGGCGATTGGTCGGCTGTCTATTCCCTCGGCCATTATTGGACAAAAGGCCCACGGGCCTCCGACTTAAGTCCCAATCCTGGAACGTCCCGGCGCCCTGTCGGTTTGAAAGGTGGCAGCCATTGTTTGCCGTCTGGCCATCACCAACTGCCGCCCGACAAAGCCCCTTTCGCTTGGGTTCGGGAGAATGAGGACTATGATGACAAAAGACGAGTTCCAGATGCTCTCAAGGGCAGTGGTCTTGTGGCACCGCTATTACGACGTGTCGCCCGTCGTGTCTCGTTCGGAGGTTCTTTGCAGATCTGCCATCGCTCTCCATAACGCGGGAATCAACACGGCGGAGGAGATCGCGGCCAGATTGATCGATGTTTATCCCGGGGCCGACGCGATTCCGCGTAGAACTTCTCCATTGGCGATCGGCGGAGTTGGAGAGGTTTCTTTACGTCGCCACTGAGGCTTCACTTTGCCAAAGAACATATTCTGACACGGCCAGCTTCAAATACGGCTGCGGAGACCGTCCGCCAGTGGTTCACCTGGATAGTGGATCCTGCAGCACTGCTGTGTCCATCGTGCTCATGGCAAGGTCGTTCTTACCACTCGCAACGTCCAGCCAGCTTTAGGCGGCGAGACGCCAATCGCCGCTGCACGCCGATCCGCGTCCTGCGCTGTCAATGCCTTGGCAGATCTCCCACACCGGACCTGCCTCGCCCATGCCCGCATGCGGATCGTCTCCGTTCTGCTTCTTGAGGACCTGATAGGGACCGTGGCTGCGCCGCCGCACCCTCGGGCGCGGGTGCTACTGGTTTTCCTCGCTCCCATCGGCCCTGACAGCAAGAAGCCCGCCGGGGCGGGCGAGCTTCCTAACGCGTTACAAGAGAAACTGACCGCATCTCGGTCGGCTTCATAAAACCACAACCGCTCATTGTTGGCACTTCGTCCATTAGACGTAGGTTGCCTACCTTTCGGTGAAAAATTCGGAGTTAGTTAACCAGTCCGGATCTGGTCAACACCGACCTATGGGAGGGCTCGTACAGCTCTGGGAGGAGAGCTACAACCTCAATCGCTATGCCGGCCAAGGCGATATCGAGACCATCACCAAGAAGATCAACGGCGGCAAGAACGGCTTCGACGATCGCGTCGAGCGTTTTGCCCTAGGGGCTGGTTGCAGGTGTCTACGACGTGAGGACGCTCGCGGCATTGCATACCGAGGGTCATTGGGATCGGAAGGATGGCGCTGGGTGTCGCATTTGCCGACATCGTTCGCCACATTGTGATCATCACCCGATAGGAGAGAGCGAACAGAACCATAGAGACGATAGAGACGATAGAGGCGACGCCTGCCTTAGGATTCGGTATAGCGCGACGATCAGGATGAGACGCCGCATTGCCTCGCCAAAAATGCTCCTTGATTATTGGCCGTTGCCTCATCTGATTTGCTCCCAGCATTTGTGGGTGCGGAGCAAATCAGATGAGGCACATCAGCGTGACGACCAAGAAAGAATTGATTGCAGCTTTAGCAAAGCGCTACCTCCAAGGCAGCCGAGAGGAAAAATCGCGCATTCTCGATCAGTTCGTTGCGATCAGCGGCATGCACCGGAAACATGCGATGCGGTTACTCCGCGGCACACATAATCAAGTCGCGTCTCGACCACGTCCTCGGATCTATGACGAAGCCGCCCGCCAGGCGCTTATCGTGTTGTGGGAGTCGTCCGACCGTGTTTGTGGAAAGCGGCTAAAGGCGCTGCTCCCGACGCTGGTCATCTCCATGGAGCGGCACGGACACCTCAACCTGGATGACCGGGTTCGGGCTCTGTTATTGCAGATGAGCGCCGCGACGATTGATCGCGCTCTGAAAGACATTCGCGAAACAGCGGGCGGCCGGCGACGCCGGCATTCGGTGGCTTCGTCTGCGTTAAGGCGTAGCGTCCCCGTCCGGACATTCTCTGACTGGGATGATCCCGCGCCTGGGTTTGTTGAAGCAGATCTTGTCTCCCACTCCCGCCCCGTTGCGCGGGGCAGCTTCGTCCAAACGCTAGTCCTCACCGATATTGCCAGTGGCTGGACGGAATGTGCGCCTCTGCTTGTGCGTGAGCAGAAGCTTCTGACGGAAGTGTTGAGTGAGTTGCGGCGTCTGATGCCGTTTCCGCTGCTCGGCTTCGATACGGACAATGACAGCGTGTTCATCAACGAAACGATCAGGGATTACTGCCTTGATTCCAATATCGAGTTCACGCGTTGCCGTCCCTACCGCAAGAATGATCAGGCTTTCGTCGAGCAGAAGAATGGGTCGATCGTTCGCCGCATTGTTGGTTATCATCGCTATGAGGGGGTCGAGGCCGCTGCGACCCTGGCCGATCTATACCGATCGGTGCGCTTGTTCATAAACTTCTTTCAGCCATCCTTTAAGCTGCGGGAGAAGCGTCGCGATGGCGCGGTGGTCAAAAAGATCTATCATCCTCCTGCGACACCCTATCAGAGGCTCTTGGCAGATCCGAGAACACCGACCGAAGTCCGAAATCGGCTATCGCACATCGGCGATCAGTTGGATCCTGTGAAACTATTGCGCGATATTCGAACAGCGCAGCAGCGTCTCGTCGAGGTTGCCAGCAATGCCTCGCTGTCAACAGCCACGCCGGATATCGAAACGTTCTTGCAGAACCTGCGCCACGCCTGGACGGAAGGCGAAGTCCGTCCGACGGCCAAAGCGAAACCAAAACTGCGCCGAGAGCGACGTAGACCAGACCCGCTCATCCGCGTGACCGACGATCTCCGCTCCTGGTTTGAGGAGGAACCTTGGCGGACAGGCCGCGAGTTGCTCGAGCGGCTTCAAGAGCGTTATCCGAATGAGTACCCCGACGGACTCCTGCGAACAGTGCAACGGCGCGTCAAAGAGTGGCGTCGAAATAAAGCCCATGCCATGATCTTCGGCGCAAATTCCGAAACAGCTCAACTCTCCGCGACTTGAACGCTCGCAGCTGAAAGGAGCAATCTTGTGAGGCAATGATCAAGTGCATCAGGAACATTCACAGGCGAGGCAATACGAGTCTCACCTTGTTTGTCGCCGCGCAATTCGGCTCACCCCGTGAAGGGAAGCCCCGGATGGGATGGCGAGGGGCTTCCCTTTTTATCCTGCCTATCAAGGATCAGGACACCCAAAGACTACTCCAATCATGGGGGGCGCCAGTCGGACCAAGGTCCTAGACGAGCAAGAAAATCGAGGGGGAGGTACAGCAGCCGCGCAAGCATCGGAAAGCTGTCGAAAACCTGGCCCCTCAACGCATCCTGCCGTTGACGACAGGACACCAGTGAGACTTCGGGCGGGCTAAGGAGGGTTCACCTGAAGCCAAAGAAGCGTCGTTGGCATAAGTGCCATCGTACGTTCATGGCGGTGGGTTGGGGAGAGAATTCGTCACGGCAGGTCGAGGCCGGAAGTGGCAAAATTGGACTGCACCTCATCCTCGAGCTCGATGCAGAGGCGCTCGCATTCCTCCAGGAGCATCTTGTCGCCATCCCCAGCACGCAACTTCTCCCGGAACCTGACTGCGTCGCCGTAGTTCTCGATATCTTCGGTCCACCGGTGTGCAATATGGGCATAGGGACGGAGGTGTGGGCGGCGCATGAGAAGAGCCGCCAATCCATAGCGAAAGCTGTCGAAGCGTAAGGATTCCATCTTCCGAGAACCGTTTTGCAATGAAACTGACGCGGGTCCTAAATGCAAGCAATGCGAGAATATTAACGCAATTGTCGCTAATTTGTTTCGCAAGGTTGCAAAAAAATGCCCCACCGAGAGCGCGGGGCTTAAGGGGATTGTGTGGACATTGAGAGGAGTTACGTTCTCAACGCGGTGCATAAACCCTATGCCAGAAGGTTTGTTCCGCCGACTCCTATTTATTTTGTCCAACCTACTAAGCGATCCAGCAGACGACCTTCGCATCATGAGCCGCGGACAGGGTTTCTCCTTGAGTCACCGCGCCCGTCGCTGTGCCCGCGCAGGTCTCCATGGCTAAGACGAAGGCGGTGCCGCTAAAGACCGGCCAATTCGTAAACAGTAGATCAAGGGCGTCTTCTGCGGATCCGATCATGTGGAACGCTTGGTTGCGCTCAACGATTACGGCGATCCACCCAGGTGCCGACACAGGCTCTCCGATTCTACATTGGAGTGATGGGCTAAATGGTGGACCACGCAGTTAGCCAGCGTCTGGCACAAGGGGATAAACCTCACCTGGTGATCCACTCTGTGAACCATCACGATGGCTAGGAGTTCCATGCTACTTGCTATCCACGCCAGAAAGTCGGTTCGAGAGTAAATCAAGCAACTCTGCCGATGTTGCGGACGGGTGTGTTGAAAGCAGTTCGAGGGCAAGAGCAGCAGCCGCACGGGCTGAAACCCCCTCGGGGTCATCATGCTGTCTCGCGCACCATGCCTAGATGGCAGACGTCACCGTATCAAGTTGTTCGTCAGTGAGGTCGACCTCGGTGAGGAAGTTCATCAAACGGTCTTTCTGCTTTCGAACAAGGCGTCCGCCCTGAGCGGAAGCGAAGTTATCGCCGACCAGGGCATGTCGAGCCGGCTGGGAGCATTTTGAGCCTGTAGCGAATGTCGATCGGAGGATTTCAAAGCGCGAGCGCGCGTGGTCACCGACTAGGTGCAGGCCATCAAAACCTGATGTCATTTGTTGCAAAGTGGTTGACCTGCCAATGACCGGCCGTTCACTCCGGCAGACCCGCAAGCCGCAGCCCTTCGACGTATCGGGCAAGGAGAGCCTTGTCCCGATAGGGGCCCGGGAGCTGAATCGGTCGATAGAGAATTCCGGATTGAGTTTTAGCAACTCGCTCGCAGCGCGGCGTGCATCCTCGAAACGGGCAAGCTGGGCATATGTTGCCGCCGGCAGGCGGTAAGCCGACCCGCGGTCTGCCATCTTCTCCAAGAGGGGCAATGCCTCCAGATAGTTTCCGGAAAGGTATTTGCTGGCGGCGATGTTCCAGAGATACCAGTCGGGTCGGCTAGGTTTAGCCTCAAGGCCAATTCACCAATCTGATCGCGTCCTCCAGGCGTCCGAGATAGCCCAAGGCATCACAATATTCAGCGAGGAGATCACAGTTGTTGGGAGCCAATTCGCGGCCGCGCTCGTGACATCCTATTGCCCGTTCGGCCTCCCCCCGCCACAGGTAAATGACGCCAAGCGCCCAGTGCACGTCGGCGTCACAGGGGCTAACCTCCAGCGCCTTGCTCGCCGAAGCAAAGGCGCTGGCCAGCGTGGCTTCGAGATCGACACGCTCGTTCCATTTCAGCTTCCGTATTTCGAGCCAGGCGAGGCCCAGGTATCCGCGCGCATAGCCGGGATCATCGTCGATTGCGGCGACAAACATCTCCCTGGCAAGCCTGACGTCATCCGGTTTCAAGCTCGCAATTGACTGCGCCGACCGTGTCGGGTTGACTAGCCGGAGAAAGCCGCCGATTCAGCACGAATAGAACCTTCTCCCCTGGAGCACAACGCACAGGCCACTGGAGGAATCGGAGTGCGAAATCGACGCTCGGCGCCAATTCCAGGTACTCGGACCGCTGAGCATCGCTATTCGCAACTCACCCGTTTCCGACGCTGAGGGCGTCATTGCCGTGAATAGGATAGCGGCATAGGGTCGGCTGGCAGTACAACTTCAACGCGCTCAAGGCCGAAGCGCAGACCGGAAGAGGCGTGCATGTCGACAGCAATTGCCGTACTCGGCGGCGTCGGGCTCTTCCTGCTCGGCATGACCGTCATGACGGACGGCCTGAAGGCGTTGGCGGGATCCGCCCTGCGCACCGCCCTTGGCAAGGCGGCGGCTACGCCGCTGTCAGGTGCTTTCTGGGGCGCCATCGTGACGCTGCTTGTGCAGTCGTCGAGCGCTGTGACGATGACGACGATCGGTCTCGTCAACGCCGGCCTTCTGACCTTTCCGCAAGGACTCGGTCTCGTTTTTGGCGCCAATATCGGCACGACGGGCACGGGCTGGCTCGTGGCACTGATCGGTGTGCGCGTCTCGCTTTCGGCCTATGCGCTGCCTTTGATCTTCCTTGGCGCGCTTGCCAAGTTGCTGGCGGGCGGGCGTACAGCGGCGGTGGGCGGCGCCCTCGCGGGCTTCGCGCTGGTTCTCTACGGGCTGACCACCCTCCAGCAAGGCATGGGAGGTCTTGCGCAGAGCCTGCATCCGTCTGACCTGCCCGCAGTGCTCGGCGTAGCGGGAGTTGGCTGGGTCGAAGGCTCGGTCGGTCTCATGACCCTCATCGTTGTTGGCCTGGCCATGACCGCGGTCATGCAGTCCTCTACGGCCGCCATCGCCGTCACCATTTCGGCCTTCTACGCCGGGGCGGTGAGCCTGGAGCAGGGCGCAGCGCTGATCGTCGGCCAGAATATCGGGACGGCAACGAGCTCCGCATTGGCGGCCATCGGCGCTAGCGCGACGGCCAAGCGCCTTGCCCTTGCTTATGTACTGTTCAAGGTCATAGCCGCGCTTATCGCGATCGCCGCCTTCCCGTTCACGACGGCGCTGATGAAAGTCTTGTCTGTGTCGGTCGACGGAATGACGCTCCTTGCCGCCTATCACACGGCTTATAACGTTGTAGGGGTCGCGGTACTCTTACCGGCGACGCAGTGGTTCACCCGCGTCGTGGAGCGGCTCCTGCCCGCCAAGCAGACGGCGCTTCAACGCGCGCTCGATCCAAGCGCCCTCGCTAGTCCGGTGGTCGCGGTCGAGACCGCCCGGCGTGTCGTGGCAGACGTCCTTTCGACAACCGCCGCCTCGGTTTCCGCAGCACTTTCGGGCGGAGCCGGCCCCGCGGCACAGAGCACTAGCGCCGCCGCCAAGCTCGAGGAGGTGCGGGATTTCCTGTCCGAATTGAAGGAGCCGCCCGAGACGGAGGCCGAGCGGCTCCGCATGACGAGCACGCTACACGCGCTCGATCACGCCTCCCGTCTCGTGGAAGCCATGGAGGAGGGCAGGCTCGAAGGACAGCCAGCCGGCTCCGCCCATGACCTTCGTGCCACCGAGCTGTGCACACAAGCCATGCATGCCGCACAGGCGGTCGGTGGCTCGATCACCTCGGAATGCGCTCTCAGCGCACAGGCGGATCCAATCGGCTGGAACGTTTCGTCGGAGGTTGCCGCGGCGCTCGCTGAGCTGGAGAGCGCGTCAAGGGAGCTCGATACCCTACAGCGAGATCATCGCGCCACCACCCTTGCCTCCGTCGCGCCGGGAGAGCTGACCGCCGCGGATGCCCTTGCGCGGATCGATGCTGCCCGTCGGCTCGACCGGATCGCCTATCATGCCTGGCGTTCGGCGACGCATCTCCTCGGCCGCGGTGGCCATGATGGGCTGAGCTTGTGACCTCGACTCTTTGCGCAACGCTTGCCACGCAAGCCGAACATCCGGCAGGGCCACGATCGAGCGTGCTTCGTGAGCCTTTTTCTGCCAGAAGTGTTGGATCAAAACGATATCGCGAACTCTCCGGTTTTCCCACAGCTAGCCGAGAGCAAGGATCAGCGCTTCGCACGCCGGCACCTCGGTTTTTCGGCCGTCATAGAAGTGGTCGAGCCTAAGCCCTCAACACAGCGAGGGTCACATCCGTTGACTGCGCTGACCGTGTCGGGTTGACCAACCGGAGAAAGCTGGCTTTTTCGCCCGAATGGATCCGTGCAACGAGACTGGTGTTCGATAGCGTCACGTGTTTTTTGCGTCCGCTCCATCCGATGAGTGCGGCGAAGAAGGCACCGTTGGTTTTGCCGCCTCTTCGGCTGGGTCGATCCGCTGGAGCAGGCAGATCAGGTCTCCGGCACCGATCACGAGGCCGGCCAGGCCGTCATCCAGTATCTGGTCGATTGGCCAGGGCTATCGCATTCCCGATGACATCTCGGTTGTCTGCTTCGGCGATTTTTCCCCGGCAATCCAGATCACGCTCGTACCAACGACTGCGCGCATGGAAGGTCAGGAGTGCGGCGCAGTTGGTCTGCGCCTTCTGCTTGAGCGCATCGAGAGGCAGCGACTGCCGGGCGATCCCGCCCGCCGCATCAATATCGCCTCCAGAATTATCGAACGCCGCTCTGCCGGCCCATGCGTGGGTGTCGCGGATGTTTACAGAGCGTCAGACAACGGCGTCGTTCAGCCCAGAAGGTAAACGAGGCGCCACGCCATATCCGGATATCGCCACAGGCCTATGCATCACTTATGGTCAAGATCGGAATTGGACCCGGCCAAAGCGCCGGGTTTCGGTATCGGTGCGCAGCTTCATTTGCGACCGAGCCCGCGTGAGCGATCAATGTAAGTACCTCTTACCTGAACTTTGGCGCACGTGTCATGTTGTGCATAAGCTCAGCTGCCGTCGCAAACGGGCCGAACAGCGCGATCAGCCTCGCTTCCTCATTATTGTCCAACCGGTGGCGAGCGCAAAATTCCGGCACGCTCCAGACCCTGGTCGCCATGATGGAATTGGTGCCTTCAAGCTCTACTTGCTGCATGAAATCCTCCCCTGACGTGAGGACGCTACTAAAGTCTATTTTAGCTTGCAATAAAATAAGACATGCTCCGTGAAATTTTAGGGACCTTGCAGCGAGCGCCAGGCGCAATCCTCCTGCGACGGACGCTCGACCAGTGGATGGGGCCGGACGATTGGAGACCAGCTTTGGCTTCGTGGCCCCGACGGATCAGCGCAGGCCGAAGAAGCTTAAAATGGCGAGAACGATAACGATCGCACCGACAAACCAAAACGTTGTTCATGGGAAAACCATCTCCTCCTCGAGCCGCATGAACATGCAACTCATGCTCAAGTTTCCTGCTCCATCCCATCACCTGGCGGGGCGGCGGCGACAGGGCGATCAGGCGGAGAGCACAGCGACGTACACTGGCTCCTCTCCGCGTTTGCTTATTTGAGATGGTTAAATCGAGTAACGCAAAGCGCCAACTGCTGCGCCGATCGCGATGCCGATCGCGGTGCCGATGGAGATGTCATAAAGTGCGGCGCCGATGACCGTCCCAACGCCAATTCCGACTGCAATTCCAAGTGCCATGCCTTGTCTCCTCGTGACGTGAACGCACGCCGAGGATGGAGAGTTCCTTATCGAGCTAACTCCCTTCGTGTTGAGGTGGGCGACGTCAGGCAGGACGGCATCGAGCTCGATCAAAGATAAGGTAATAACAGCCCCAGGAGGTCATGCGCCTGCAACCTGACCACAGGCACGCTGCCTACCGCTTTGCTATCTCACTTCGTACGTTGGGGAACCTAGAAACCAGACGCTATAATCCCCACATCAAAATGCGCTGGGCCCGTTCCCAAAACGACCAGCGCGAGGTCGGCTCATAGCGTTGAGCAGTGTTTGCCGTGAGTGGGCCGCCGCTTCACCGACGATCTGAATCACCTGGCGCCGATCGTTGTTGGCGACGGTGACGCGCGGCGAGTTGAGCTGGCAACACCGGTTCCTCGCCGTGCGGCTATTTAAGCTTCGATCTCGTCTTGTTTGTTTGTCTGGGGGTAAGAACCTTACTTTTTCAAAACGAGCCCGAACCTCGACCCGTAGTAGCACTCAACTTTCGCACAGCGACAGCTTGTACACGCGTAGACTCGGAAAAAACGAGAATCCATATTGTGGATGCATATTCGAAAGAGCGGGCCACCTATGAGTTCTGGTAAGATTCCGATTCTCCATCTGCGCGGCGATGCCTACACCCGGGGAAGGCTACACGGAGTTGCATTGTCCACATCGAT
The DNA here is from genome assembly GCF_000577275.2 of Rhizobium favelukesii. Classification (NCBI taxonomy): domain Bacteria; kingdom Pseudomonadati; phylum Pseudomonadota; class Alphaproteobacteria; order Hyphomicrobiales; family Rhizobiaceae; genus Rhizobium; species Rhizobium favelukesii. The sequence goes on along the minus strand of NZ_HG916854.1, from coordinate 736,425 downwards.
CCAAACGTCGTTCGGGCGCCTCAGGCGATCGGCGGCGGATCGGAGCTGGCTGTGCGCGGAGCGGCGCGCGGCAAACTCCTGGAGGTTGCTTGAGAGCGTGGCGCCTACCCTTGTCGCGGAGATCAAAGGTATCGCTGACGGAAGTGGATTGGCTCCCCTTGATATCTATCTCCTTTCCGCTTTCGAGTTCTTCGATGGTGCGATTGCCAGCGGCTGCACGACGGTGGCATGTGCCACAGGAGCTGGCGCGGTCTTGGCTCAAAACTGGGACGCGCATCCTGGCACGGAAGAGGAGCTCGTTCTTCTCGTCCACGATGGCACTGACGATCATGATGGCCTGATCATGGTGACGTCCCCCGGCACGCTCGGCTGGGTTGGGATGAATCGTGCCGGGTTGGCGTTCGTGACGAACGATCTCATGCTTGATGCTGCCGCCCATGGAATACCAAGCCTCGTGGTCAGACGCCTGATCCTTAAGGAGCGTCACGCTGCCGGTGCGCTGGCGACACTTAGACGGGTCAGCCACCTGTCCGGACGCTGCTACCTCCTCGCAGACGCCTCGGGCCAGGTGGACGGTGTGGAGATTTCACCATCAATCGGCCCTGTCACCCTCACGGGAAACCCAATCGTTCATACAAATCATCCTGTCACGCCGGCGGTTGCGATCATGGAGGACATAGAAACAGTGGCACGTGTCTATCCCTCCAGCCGAGAGCGTCTTCGAGCCGCCAAGCTCCATTGCATCAGTGACGTCGCTGGTATCCGCCGCCTTCTGTCGGACACCAACGGTTCGCCGGACGCGATATGCAAGACCGCGTCCTCGCGAGAACCGACACAGACTGCATTTTCCGTCATCTTCGATTGCAGGAGCCGCCGCGCATCGATTTGCCTCGGACGGCCGGACCGGGGTGATTTTCACGCCTTCGACACCGCATGGACCGCGGCGGCCTAGGCCACGACAAGATCGCTGATGCCCAATCTACGAGCATATTCAGCCAAGCGGGACGCAAGCTCTTCGGCTCGTTCCTCGCATTCTTCCGGCCGATACGGACGGCAGTCGTAGCCGATCACCTCCCTCATGATCTTCGACGACGCTTCCGTCATGCGAATAGTGCCGTCATCATCGACGCTCTCGATACCGTCGTAGCGCTGGCATCGCCGGTTGATGTCGATTGCCTCGTCAAGCGTCAGACCGGCCGGCAGATCGACGAGAAAACCCGTCGGCGACACACGGATCGGATAGCCGCCGACAAGACCGAGCGGCCCAGGTCCATGAACGATCTGGCCGGAGCGAGAGGCGACCGCATGGAGCATCGCGGTCGCAGAGGATGCGGTGACGGACTGCCCGGCAAGCCCTTTGACCCGCCGGAACCGCCCGGCGACATGAGAAAACAGAATGGTGTGATCAATCTCGGCCGCGGGGACCTCGGCGCCATCAGCATAAATTGTCAGATGGTAGGGAGCACCATCCGTTCCGCCGGTGCTTGGCATTCGGTAGCTCAGATAGTGATGGGCAAAGAAGCGGATATCGATCGCTGCTGGATCCCGCCTGAGCATGTAAGCTGCGGCGAGGCGAATACCCGGGACCGCATTTGCAATGTTGCCGATGCCAACCGCAGGCGCCAGCCCTTCTGCGGCAAGCGACGCATTGACGACATCGGGATAGGAAGCGTTGACGACGACTGCGGGGCTGTCAGCAAGTCGCACTGCCTTCATCAGGCGACGCACGAGGACCTGGTGCATGGGCGTCCACACGCCCCCACGCGCCATGTCCAGACACTTGTATGCCTCAGACGGTAGTTTGGTGATAACCCACCAACTGTGTAACGTGGCCGCATTGAAAATGATGTCGGGCTTGAGCTTGTCCAAGCGCTCGGCCGTCTGCTCGATGTTCATCAAATCGAGAGGCATGATATCGACCTGTGGCTCACGGCCGAGATTCATCGCTGTATAGCGCGCGAGATTAACCCGCAGCAACGCGGTTTCGAGTCTTCGAGCGCCGACAGTCAACGCATAGTCCCGCCCGCTCTGAAGCAGAAAATCAAGAACATCGCCACCCAGCACACCGCTACCGATAATGAGAATACGGGGTGTTTTCCTACTCGCAGTCATTGCGATCTCCTCCAATTTTGACAGCAACCAAGAGACGAATTTAATAGGCCTTCACATTTCTAGATAGCAATCTGGAGCATTTTACCGTAGATTGCAACAATATTTTAATATCCCTTCAGGTTGTCGTCCATGTCAGCAGAACTGCGAATCGACGTCTCAGCGATTGGAGCAAACTTTCACCGTCTAAGATCGCTGGTTGGGTCGGACACGGAAATCGCCGCCGTGGTCAAAAGTGATGCCTATGGCTTGGGTATCGACCTGATCGTTCCAACCCTCGTCGCAGCGGGCTGCAAGAGCATTTTTGTCGCTAACCTTCGCGAGGCGGTTCACGTTCGCCGAACGCTCGCAAACCTGCCTCATATCTATATCCTCTCAGGGGCCCAAGAGAGCGAGTTGGAAACATGTCTCAGCCTCCGCTTGACCCCCGTTTGCCATTCTCTGGCCGACGCGCTCGTTGCGTCCCGTCAACTTCCTGAATTGGTCATCAACGTCGATACCGGCTTTTCACGCTTCGGCCTTACATTCACCGAGGCACGGGCCCTTGTGCACAGCTCGCAACGCCCACCTGATCTTGTGATTAGCCACCTCGCATGCGCTGATGCCCGCAATGACCCCACAAACCGTCTGCAACGAGACCGCTTCGTAGCGATGTGCCAAGTGCTCGATCCGCGAAGGCGCAGCCTGGCTGCCTCGGCTGCTGTCTGGCTCGATCAGAGCTTCCATTTCGATCTTGTTCGAGCAGGGTCCGCGCTCTTTGGACTAAACAATGCACGCGTAGAACCAAACCCTCTTCTGCCCGTTGTGCAGCTCTTTGCGCGCCTTGCCGATGTCAGGACCGTCCAGCGCGGCGAGGCGGTCGGATATGCCGCGAGTTTTCGCGCCGCACATTCCATGCGTATTGGTATCGTCGCCCTGGGCTACGCGGTTGGCCTGCCCTGGTCGGCGGGAAACGCCATCGCCGCGGCGATCGGCTCATACATGGTTCCTGTCGTTGGCCGCGTCGCCATGGAGTATGTCGCGATAGATCTCAGCGATGTTCCCCTAGCTCTGTGCAGGCCGGGGCGGGCTGTCGAGTTTCTGGGCCCTCGTTTGTCTGTCGAAGCGATGGCAAGGGCAGCCGGTACAATCCCACAAGAGCTACTGGTTCGGCTCGGATCAAGTTGTCCCCGTCACTACGCGCTCCTCTGCCAGGAACCGTCCATCGGAGTAGGCGCATGAAGGTTCAGCAACTGGGAACGTTCTACATCCTCGGGGCAGCCATGCTTTGGAGCACCGCCGGATTGTTTATGGGTCTGCTCGTGACACTCGACGTCTGGACAATTCTCTTCTGGCGCAGCTTCTTTGGGGCGATCGCGGTCGGCGGAGCGGCCTTGATGCGCGGTGACGCAGCGTTTCATCCACGCGTCTTGAGACGATCGTGGTTTGTCGCTACCTGCTGCTCGGCGCTCGGAATGGTCGCCTTCATCCCCGCATTGCATCTGACATCGGTCGCCAATGTTGCGATGGTCCACGCATCGCTTCCTGTCCTCGCCGCCATCGCGTCTGCCCTCACGCTTCGTGAGCGACCGTCGCCCCCAACAGTCTTCTTTTCAGGCGCAGCACTTGTCGGCGCCGCAGTCATCTTCACCGGTTCTCCCAGCGGAAGCTCCAGTCAGTTGGGCAACCTGCTGGCACTTCTAATGACAATATCGATCGCGTTCATGACGGTGGCGTTGCGCGCCGACCGGGGCCGATCGGTTCTTTGGATTATCGCGGCATCCAATGTGATTGCCGCAATTGTTGCGCTCTGTTTCGCACCCAGCATCAGCATTGATCTTAACGAGGCACTCCTTCTCGCTTGCTTTGCGCTCATCCAGATGGTGCTCGGCCTGGTGCTTTACAGCAAGGGAGCACAATTGCTGCCCAGCGCCGAAGTAGCGCTGTTCTCACTCGTCGAAGTCCCTCTTTCGCCGCTATGGGTCTGGCTGATGTTCGACCAACGGCCGGGACTACCAAGCGTACTCGGCGGCGCGATCATCGTTACGACCGCCATCGGTCATATTCTGACGCGATGGCGGCGAGATGCAGATCGCCAATGGAGGTGTCCGCCATGACTGGCCGGCCATCGGTCCTGACAAACCTTCGGGATATCGCTTCGGGTTACCGCGGCATCATTCTCGACCTTTTCGGTACGGTGCATGACGGCCTCAATCCTCTCGACGGGGCCATCGACGCCCTACGCATGCTTCGTCGAGGTGAGATTGCCGTGTGTCTCCTGTCCAACTCGCCTCGGCGGCGCGAGGACGTTGCCGCCCGTCTCGCTCAAATGGGCTTCGCACCAGAACTATACCGCGGCCTGGTAACGTCCGGTGAACTTGCCTTCGAGGCCTTGTCGAACGACGCTAACCGAGATCTTGGACGCCGCTTTTTCCATATCGGCCCACCGGAATTGTCCGGCCTTTTTGATGGATCCGGGCGGGAACGCGCAGAAGCGGTTGATCAGGCCGACTTCCTGTTGTGTACGGGAGCAAGTGGGAACCAGGCTCTTGAGGAGGCTGAACGCGTCCTGGGGAACGCGCAGGTGAGAGGACTTGTCATGGTCTGCGCCAATCCCGACCACGCTGTCATGGTCGGCAAGACGCGCGTCGATTGCGCGGGTACGATCGCCGCGCACTACGAGTGTCTTGGGGGAACCGTTCTCTATTACGGAAAGCCGCTCCTACCGGCTTATGATCGGGCCCTCTCAGTCCTCGGCCTCGCCCGAGACCATGTTCTGGCGATTGGCGATGGGCTTGAAACCGACATCGTTGGAGCGCGCAGAGCCGGAATGGATGCGGCCCTGGTGCTGACCGGCATCCATCATGACCAAATCGTCAATCCCAAGACTGGCCACGTGCTCTGGGGCAGGCTCGCTCGCCTGTGCTTAGGCCACGAGCGTCTGCCTGATTTCGTTATGCCGGCCTTTACGTGGGGGAGGCGAGTTCAATCATGACGTAAGCGCGACCGTGATGAATGCAAACAGGGTCTATCATCTCCGCGGCGAAACCATGGCCGCGGCAGCCGATCCCAAACGTGGCTCGTCAAGCGGATTAAGACTTTCCTCGATCTGGCGGACTTCACTCTGCAGCATGTTGACCAGGGTTGGGAGCCGCTCCTCCGTCAAGCGGGCGCTTGTTAGGTTGATGGCGATTGCCGCCACAGCGTCACGACCGGGTGGCAGGATCGGCACGGCGATCGCCGATATGCCGGCCACAAGTTCTCCGTGATCGATGGCGTAGCCGTTCTGTCTGACAGCCGCCAAAGCATCCTTGACCTTTCGTTCGGTCAGCGGTGCGTACTGTTTGTAAAGAGGCGCATTGGTCGCAACAATCACCGCTGCCTCCGCTGACGGCAGGAAGGCGAGGATCGCCTGGCTTGCAGGGCCGACGCCCATCGGGATCTGTCCCCCGATATGACCGGTCAAGCTGTCAATGATGTAAGAGCCCTGCTGACGATCGACGCAGACCGTGTTGAAGCCTGCACGTGCCATCAGAAATACGGAATCGCCGGTCGCCGCCGAAATCCGCATCAGGGCAGGGCGAGCGAGCACGCGCAATCCCGTCCCATCAGCCGCCGCAGCGCCCATGGCAAAGAGCGCGAGCCCCAGGCGATAGCGCTTCGTTTCGCGTTCGCGATCGACCAGACCGTGGCGCTCCAGCGCAGTAATGATGCGATGGGCGGTCGGCTGCTTCAGGCCAAGCACATCGCCAATCATCGCCATCGTCGCGCCGTGCTGTCCGATATCGCCGAGGAATTTCAAGATCGCGACCGCTCTGTCGAGCAGCTGTGTTCCTGTTGCCGCGACCTCGTCTCTTGCCATTTCAACCTCATCCGTCTGCCGGTTTGGCGGATTCGTATATCAAATGGCAGCTTTGTAGAATGACTATGAGGCGTTGCAAAGGGCGTCGAGGAGTGAAGTCGTTACCGTCCCGTCCATCAGTGCACTGACCGCATCGGAAATGGAGCGCGCCTGGAGAAAAGGCATGGGCAGCCGTGATGTCAGCGTGGCGAACTTCTCCCTAAGCTCTGCATCACTCATCGGATTGGCGGGCTCTCCCTTTGGGTAGGTGATCTCAAGCGCAGACATCTCGCCGCCTGCCGAGATACTGACTGTGGCAGGGGTCGTTGCTGGAAAAGCGCCGACATATCTTGGGCTAGCTTCCAGCCGAACCCGCGAAGCGAGTGCGATGACATCGGGGTCTGCGAGGTGGCGATCCTCGAGCGGCAACAACGCGGTTTGCCCGTGTAGAAGCGCCACGGCGATGCAGAAGGGAATGCTGTACTGCGCAGCCTCGTTCGAGGTGGGTATAACCTGGTTCGGCAGGGTGAGCGCTCTGTCGAATATTTCAACGACGATCCCCTCGATCGCGCGGGCGGGTAGCTTGCGCTCGTCCTGTAGAAGCACCGCTGCGTCGATCGCGGCATGCGCCCAGCGGCAGCAGCTATAGCGCTTGAAATACGCGTGTTCGACAGCCCATGCGTCTCCGAGCCCCGCAAGCAGCCGCGTCCTGTTGTAGACAGGTTCCTCGTCAAGCAGATCGAGCGGACCCCTATGGCCGGCGGCAGCGAGATATGCTGCCTGAATACCGTTTGCTGCCGCCCAGGGAATTCCTTCCTTTACCGTGTGGCCGACACGCGTCCAGCCCGTGGAAAATTGACCAGTCGCAGTCTGACCCGCGATCGCCATCGCATGCGCAATCGCCGGAAGAGGAAGCGCCATGAGCCAGCCGGCGGCGGCGGCCGCGCCATAACCGCACCAGAGGCCCGTGTCGGTTGTCCGCAGGCTATTGACGTCACGGGAGGCCGCGGCACGAACCGCAATCTCGTATCCAATGGCAATCGCCGTTAGCAACCGGCGACCCGAAACCACGTGGCAGCCGACAAGCGCGAGTACTGCTGGAACGATGGCAGCGGCCGGATGTCCGGCAGCAGCGCGGTGACCGTCGTCAAGGTCGAGGCTTGCCGCATAGGTGGCGTTGACGAAGGTGGCACCGGCTGGCGTGAGCAGCATGCTGGAGAACCAGATCGATGACGCCCCGGCGCCCCAGATGGCGCTCGCAGCTTTAAAGGAGGCGCGACCTCCAGGCGTGGCAGCACCACTGGCGGCGACCCCGATCGTGTCAAGAACCGTTCTGCGGGCGGCCTTTAAGGTCGTTTCGCCTACGGTTTCAATTGAGCCGCAAAAGGCGGCGAGCTCGGATATTGCGTTCGGCAAGGCGGACTTCCTTTCGATACTACCTCAGGTGGTTTCAAAGTTTCGAACAGCCGTGGCTAGAGATGGACAAGCGTGGATTCCATTCCCAATTGACATCCACATTATGGATTAATATGGTTGGGCTGACAATGGGGAGGAAGAGGCATGACCTTGGAAAAATGCCGAGAAAAAAGCTTCAAGAGGCTGTGCGCAATTGCTCCGCCCGTCATCGAACTCACTGTCGATGGCCAATCCGTCATGGCGCGCGCCGGCGAAACGGTACTTGTTGCGCTCAACACCGAGCTTGGGCATGTCCGCAACTTTGAGTTCCACCACGAACGCAGGGCTGGCTTCTGTTTCATGGGAGCCTGCCAAGATTGCTGGCTGTGGAAGACTTCGGGCGAACGTATCCGCGCGTGCACCAGCCTCGTTGAAGCGGGCATGTCGCTATCAACCGTCGCGCCGGAGGTAAGGGCATGAGCGGCGGGGATCCTATCGTCATCGTCGGTGCAGGCCCGGCAGGTGTAAGCGCTGCCCGCACCTTGGTAGCGGCCGGCCACAAGCCTGTTCTGATCGACGAAGGAGTGTTTCCAGGGGGCCAGATTTTCCGCCGTCCGCCGGCTCCGCTGCGGCGAAGTGACCGGGATCTCTACGGATTCGATGCTGGTCGCGCATGCAGGATGCGCGATCAGTTCGCAGCCATTTTGCCCTCGATTGCCTATCGCGCCGAGACCTTGATCTGGGGTGTCGAACCTGGGGTTCTTCACCTGGCCCGCAGAAACGAGGTGATGCGACAGCCATGGGGACGACTGATCGTTGCGACCGGCGCAATGGATCGAATCGTGCCAATCAACGGGTGGACGGCGCCAGGAGTCTTCACGCTGGGTGGGGCGCAGATCGCCCTGAAGGCCCAAGCCTCGACAATAGGCCACGACGTCATCTTTATGGGCAGCGGGCCGCTCCTTTACCTGGTGGCATACCAGTACGCGCGAGCCGGGGCACGGGTCGTGGCCGTCCTCGAATCCGGCAGGCCGTTGCGACAGGTGTCCGCCCTTCCAGGATTGATGGTCGGCGGACGGATCTTTGCCAAAGGCCTGTATTACATGGCCTGGCTTCGCACACACGGCGTTCCCATCAAAACAGACGTCCAACCACTCGAGATCCTCAAAGCCTCAGACGGTCGTGTCGCCGGCTTGCTCTATCGTCAGTCAAAGGCTGAGACCACCTTGTCCTGCGACGCGCTCGCCATTGGCTTTGGGCTGACGTCGGAAACACAACTTGCCGATCTACTCGGGGTCGATTTTCGCTTCGACGAACAGCACCGTCAGTGGCTTCCTGTCACAGACGGGGACGGGCGCAGTTCCGTTGACGGCGTTTATCTCGCCGGCGACGGGCTCGCGATCCGTGGCAGCGAAGTCGCGGCCATGACAGGTGAGCTTGCAGCCCTGGCAGTTTTGGCAGATGCCGGACGGGCGGATGCGTCGCGCGCCGCGCGATTACGCCGCGGTCTCGAGCGAATGGATCGTTTTCGACGGTCTCTCAATAAAGTCTTCCCGTTTCCCCAGCAGCTGGCGGCCGAACTTCCAAACGAGACCGTAATCTGCCGCTGCGAGGGGTTGACAGCTCATGCTTTGCGCGATGCCGTGGGAGCATCGGGAGAGTGCGACATCAATCGCATCAAGGCGTTCACGCGTCTAGGCATGGGTCGTTGCCAAGGGCGCATCTGTGGGCTGGTCGCTGCCGAACTGATCGCCGCCAAAGGATCCGTCCATGTCAGTCAGGCTGGCCGCTTGCGTGGACAGGCGCCGATTAAACCGCTCACGCTTACCACCCTTGCGGGAGGCGCCCGTGACGGTATTTGATTTGGCCATCATCGGCGGCGGACTTGCCGGCTGTTCGGCCGCGTTGCACGCGCGTCGGAAGGGAGCCTCCGTCGTTCTGCTCGAACGCGGGCGCTGCGGCGCGCAGTCCAGCGGCGTCAATTACGGAGGCGTACGCCAGCAAGGCCGTCACCCCGCTGAATTGCCGCTGGCCCAACGTAGCCGGAAAATTTGGGGAAGGCTCGCCGAACTTGTCGGAAGCGACTGCGAGTTTGCTGTCACGGGCCATCTCAAGCTTGCGCGGAGCGACCCTGATATGGCTGAGCTGGTCGCCCATCAAGAGATCGCCCGCCAGCATGGCCTGACGCTCGATGTTCTCGAGCGTGCGGACTTGCGCCGCCGCTACCCCTATCTCGGCGAAGGATTTGTCGGCGGCTCGCTTTGTGCCGAAGACGGTCAGGCCAATCCCCGGCTTGTCACGCCCGCTTTCGCGCGCACCGCAAAGCGTTTTGGCGCCGTGATCCGTGAGGGATGCACGATCGAGCGCGCAGCGGCCTCGCACACGGGTTTTGCACTCTTCATTGCTGGCGACACCACGCCCGTTCATGCGCGCCGGCTGGTCAACACCGCAGGCGCATGGGGGGCGCGCGTCGCAGAATGGTTCGGAGACACCGTGCGCGAAGATGTGATGGCGCCAAACATGTGTGTCACCGAACCGATAGCACCGCTAATCGGCCCGAACCTCGGCATCTGCGGCGGCGGCATGTATATCAGGCAGGCGAGGGGACACGGGAGCGTGATCTTCGGCTCAGGACTCGGCGTCGCCGATCGTGACACTCTGCGCGCCCGACCGCTTGCTGATGTCACGATGGATGCGGCAAAGGCAGCGATCGAGATGGTTCCAGCCCTCGCCAACGTCCTGTTGGTTCGCAGTTGGACCGGTATTGAGGGGCGCATGTCGGACGGACTGCCTGTGGTGGGATCAAGCCCGACCACATCCAACCTCTTTCACGCTTTCGGATTCTCCGGGCACGGGTTCCAGCTTGGGCCTGCGGTCGGCGCAGTGCTCGCGGAACTGTGTCTCGACGGCGGTTCTCCAACCTCACTCGAAGGCCTCTCCATGACCCGCTTCATCAGGCGGCCCACCAATCCGGCAGCACGTGCTGCTGCCGGTCAAACCTGATCAACCTCAAAACAAGGAAAGGGAACAACGATCATGCAGCCTTTAACGATGACCGGAATGACGGCTGGCGCCTTGGCACTCCTGGTGGCGCTCAGCGCCCCACCGGCGAGTGCGGCGGATAATGCTGCCTACAATCTTGTCGAACCAGGGATCCTGTCGGTCGCGATAACCGGTGACATGCCGGGACTTGTCGCCCGGGATGGCAAGCTCGTCGGATATGACGGTGAGATACTGCAAATCGCCGCCGATCGCCTTGGCCTTACCGTCAAGCCCGTCCCGATGGAATGGTCGGGGGCAATTGCAGCTGTCCAAACTGGCCGCGTCGATATCATTGGCGGCAACGTCGCCTGGACCGAGCAGCGGGCGAACACGCTCTCGCTCACCGACCCCACCGGCTACTTCCAGAACGGCATCACGTCGAAGACGGAGAACGGCTGGCATACGCTCACAAACCTCGAAGGCAAGACGGTCGGTTCAATGACCGGCTTTTCGTTTCTGCCGGAGTTGCGGCGCATCTCGGGTGTTGAACTGTCGCTCTATGACAGCTCGGATGCAGCATTGCGCGATCTTGTTGCAGGGCGCATTCAGGCCCTTGTCGGCGATCCACCCGTCATCGACTATGCGATTTCGAAGAACCCCGCCTGGGGCCTCGCCAATCTGCCTTTCACCGACAACAAGTCGGATTTCCCCCTGCTGACCGGCGTCGGCCGCCAGTACGTTTTCGGCCTCTCCAAGGAAAACAAGACACTTGCCGACGCAATCAGTGCAGAGATCCGCAAGCTCTGGACCGCCTGCGAGGTCAAGGCGATCGGCAGCAGATACGGCAACGTCAGCGCGGCGAATTATACACCTTCGGCGCAAAACTTCCGCGCTGGTGTCGATCGACCAGTCGACTGGAAACCGCCCGTCTGCAGCCAATAATCGGTCCCCTGCGACCGGCGCGCCGGTCGCATCTTTCTTTCACGTGGAGGCACCCATGCCTGGCGACATACTTTTGACTGTCGACAAGCTCAACAAATCCTATGGCCAGCTGGCTGTACTCAAAATGTTTCGTTTTCCCTTCGGCGCGGAGAGCGCATAGCCCTGATCGGTCCCAGCGGATCTGGGAAATCAACTTGCCTCAGGGCGATCAACTTTCTCGATCCTCCGACCAGTGGCGAGATCAGGATCGACGGTCGACTGATCGGTGAACAACCCAATGGCCGGCGGATGACCGATGCGGAACTGGCACCGCAGCGCGCTGACATAGGCATGGTGTTTCAACACTTCCACCTCTGGCCGCATCTGAATGTCAGGGCGAACGTTGCTCTTCAACCCAGGAAGGTGCGCGGCCTTCCGGCTGCCGCGGCAACAGAGCTCGCCGAGGAACTGCTCGCCAAGGTTCATCTCGGCCACAAGGCCGGCGAAATGCCCTCGCGGCTCTCTGGCGGGCAACAACAACGAGTCGCGATTGCCCGCGCACTCGCGCAACGTCCAAAGCTTCTGCTTTTCGACGAGCCTACGTCAGCACTTGACCCCGAACTTGTCTGGGAGGTGTTGAACGTCATCAAGGAACTCGCCAGCGAAGGGCGATCGATGGTGCTCGTCACCCATGAGATCGCCTTTGCACGCGAGGTCGCCGACCGGATCCTGTTTATGGACGCTGGTCGCATCGTTGAAGAGGGTCCGGCCCGCCAGATTCTCGATCGGCCTCAGGAGCCCAGGCTCAGGCAATTTCTGTCCAGTCTGTCCTCGCGGGGAGCGTGCTCATGAACGAGGTGTTGCTGAACAGAATAATCGACGCGCTGCTCACCGGAGCAATCGTCACTGTCGAAGTCAGCGTTGGTGCGCTTGCCGTGGCGCTCGTGATCGGTTTGACGCTTGCCACGATCGAGCACCTTACTGTCAATCGTGCAATCAGCTTCCTCATTCGATCCTATGTCGAGTCACTGAGAAACGTGCCTAGCCTGACATTCCTGTTCCTCCTCTATTTTGGGCTGGCGGCGGTCGGCGTGCGCCTGTCATCGATGACCGCCGCTGTCATAGGCCTCGGGCTGATCGGCGGCGCTGTCGTCATTGACATATTTAGGGCTGGCTTCCGATCGGTTCCGAAAGGACAGAACGAGGCTGCCGCAGCAATCGGCCTGAGGCCCCTGGCCGCCTTCCGCCTCGTCATTCTGCCCCAGGGCCTGCGCCTCGCACTGCCGCCGCTTGGCAATTACGCCGTCGGTCTCGTGAAGGACACGTCTCTTGTTGCCGCGATCGCCGCGCCCGAAGTGATGTTCAATGCGCGCCAGATCGTAAACGAGACTTTCGCGACCGCCTGGGTCTATGGCGCCGCAGCAGTTCTCTATCTCGCACTAACTTTCGTTGTTGGCCAGGCCTTCATCCTGGTCGAGCGTCGGCTGGAGTATTGATATGGGTTTCCTTCGGACAATCATCGCCAATCTCGTAGATTGGGGCCCGAGACTAGTCGACGCTTTGGGGGTGAGTCTTGCGCTGACATGTGCTGGATTCGGTCTCGCCTTCGCACTCGGGCTGGTGCTGCAATATCTCCGGTCGCGCCATTCTGTTGTCGTTCGCGCCGCTGCTGGAACCTATGTCATCGCGGCACGCGGCGTTCCTATCCTTGTCATTCTTTATCTGATCTACTTCGGCTTGCCGGGTACAGGCATCGTCCTGTCGGCCTTTGCTGCAGGATCTCTCGGACTGGCGCTCGTCTACGGCGCATATCTGTCCGAGGTGTTCAGAGCGGGTTTGAACGCGATCCCGCCAGGGCAGCGTGAGGCGGCGCTCGCCGCCGGGCTGACGCCCGCCCAGACGTTCCGTCTTATCCTGCTGCCCCAAGCGATCCGGCATATGCTCGCACCCTTGCTGATCAACCTTGTCTCGCTGCTGAAAGACAGTTCGATCTGCGCGCTGATTGCGGTGCCCGAGCTGACACTGACCTCGCGAGCGATCATGTCGGAGAGTTTTTTGCCGCTCCACGTGTTTGCGCTGACGGCGGGTCTGTATTTCGCAATGGCATGGCCGGCCTCGCTTGCCGTCAGGTTCGTCGAACGACGGCTTGCACGCGGTGTGAAGTCATCAAGACCCATCGCTGCGTCAAACGCACTGTTGGCGCAGCCCACCTGAGCACCTAAGGGAGACTCTATTGAAGAAGTTGATGAATAGCCCTTCGACCTACGTCGATGACAGCCTTTCGGGTTTGACATTTGCCTATCCCGACCTCGTTCGGGCGGGCAAGGCCGGCCGCACGATCGTCCGCCGTGGCGGCGCCAGGAACGGTAAGGTCGGAATCGTAACGGGCGGCGGCTCTGGCCATCTACCTTTGTTCTGCGGCTACGTCGGTCCGGGGCTGCTGGATGCCTGTGCGGTTGGTAACGTCTTTGAGGGGCCGACGTTGCAATCCTGCCTCGACGCTATCGATATGGCGGATGCAGGGGCCGGCGTTCTGCTTCTCTACGGCAATTATGGTGGCGATCGGATGAATTTCGACATGGCATCGAAGATGACCCGGGTGGAGCAGGTGCGCACTGTCCTTGGGATTGACGATATCGCGAGCGCGGGACCGCATGAGCGTCACAAGCGCCGTGGCGTGGCCGGACTTACCCTCGTCTTTAAGTCCGCAGGCGCCGCTGCGGAACGCGGAGCCCCGCTGGAGGAGGTCACACGGATCGCACAAAAGACCGTCGAGCGGACACATTCGATAGGCATTGCCTGGGCCGGATGCAGGCTGCCCTCCGCAGATGAACCGCTTGTCGATATCAGCGACGGTGACGTCGAATTGGGGATCGGCATTCACGGTGAACCAGGAATTTGGCGAAGACCAATGGCGCCAGTTGATGCGTTGGTCGCGGAGATGGTTGAGAGGCTCCTGGAAGACCGCTTGCCTGAAAGCGATGGCAACAAAGTCGTCTTGATGGTCAACAATCTCGGTGCCACGCCGGTAGACGAGCTCTTTATCGCCTATCGACGTGCTCACGAGGTGCTAACAGCAAACGACATCTCGATTGCGCGGTCGTTCGTCGGGTCTTTCGCCACATCGATGGAGATGGCCGGCATGTCGATTAGCGTCTGCTTCATCGATGATGAGATCGAACCTCTGTTTTCGGCCCGCCTGTTCACCATTCTGGAGCATTCAATGAGATCTCTAACCTACCAAGACGTGATCACCGCCGCAAACCGTAGTGCGATCGCGGCACGAGCGATGGAAGCCGAGCTCAACGCAGCCGACAGTCGCCTGGGTGATGGTGACACCGGCACGATGCTCGCACGCTTACTATCGACCATCGAAGCCGCTGACTTGGATAAGGAGAACCTTGGAGACACATTCGCAGCTATGGCCATGGCTGCGGCGGAGAGCACCGGTTCAAGTCTTGGAACCCTTATCAGTGCGGCGCTGTTTTCGATGAGCAGATCTTGCGGAAGTCGTTCGGAACTCCCGCTCGTCGAACTGTCGGCATTGCTGAAAACAGCCAGGGACGAGATGCTGTCACTTGGTCGTTCGCAGCTGGGTGACAAAACAATCATCGACGGTTTGCATGCGGTAGCGATGGCTATCGAAGGGCGGACCACGCAGGACGAGCTTGCGCTGGCTGCAGATGAAGCGGCCAAACACGCAATCCGAGAGTTCAAAGGAAAGCCCTGCAGGGTCGGCCGCGCCCGCATCTGGACCGAGCAGAGCACGAAGCTTGATGATCCAGGCATGGTAGCTCTGGCAGGCATAGTGCGAGCGATTGGGACACCACACTCGGACCCGTGACCGCCTCCTGAAATGCCTATTGTGTACAAGTGAACGAAACGTCGGCCGACGCCGAAACCATTTTAGTGTCGCACGAGCGGACGACACAGGGATCGGTGTCGAGGATTAAGGCCGAACGACATAGGACATAAAGCGAGCGCGAGCCAAGCCCTTGCATCAACTCGCCATCCATCGCGTCAAAAGCTTATTGCCCCGCCAGACGGGGACGCGCATTGTCTTGGCGGCTTTCAAACGCCGGATTTCGGTTTGGCCGTATTCGCTCCCGTGAGGGAAATGCCGCTTGAGCGCCATATAGTTCTTCTTGTTGCACCGCTCGCACTTAAAGCGAGAAGGGGCCCGATCCAGCGTGGTCTTTCCGGGAAGCTCCAGACGTCCTTGGCCAGGTAGCGGTCACCCGGCAAGAGTTACAGGTGACGACCAACAGCTGGCCTGCTCGTCGGAGTTTCCGTTCATCTGATTGAAGGCCACGATGATCTTGTGAATCTTCATGGCATCTATGACGCTCGCGACCTCGGATTAGCTTCGAACACGAAAAACAGAGCACTCGGACCATCGGAATGGCCGGCTGCTGACGCTGTCGAGGTTTGCGTTGAAGTCGGGTCCGACGAGAGCCCCCGATCACAACTTGATCGGATCGAATTGGCCCTGGCAATAGCGTTGGGCGAGCCGGCATTGCCCGAATGGGCGAGGTTCGGCGTGAGGCTTGCGCCGATCAGCAAAAAGCACCAGCGACAGGAAGTGCGCGGAACTGAGGCGTTCTCAGCTGGATGAAACTGCACAAATCTGTGCTTTGGCGCACGAAGCCATTGGCCCCGTCAAGACAATAGGGACACACTTCTTTGCCTGTGCTATCCTCATCCTCCTCATATGCGCGCATTCGGTTGTATTGCGAGCGCATTGGATCATGAACATGGTTGAATTCGACTATACGACTGGAGCCGGACTTTACGCTGGCAAGAAGCTCCGTGGTGTCAGTGCTCCCCGTTACAGGCGGTTTGAAACCGCAGCAGAAGCCCTACGCTTCGCCATCGAGCAAATGCCAATACGACAACTGCGCGGGTCTGTGCTGGAAGTGGACGAGGCGCGTTTCGACGATAGGCAGATCCGCATGCTTTATGACGATCCCGGCTATCCGCTGAGGCGCCGGGGCGAATGACCAGAAGCCGTGGCGGCCGTGCGCTGTGAAACCTCAGGGAAGAATGCAAAGAGGCAGGTGGCTTTCGGTTAGCGTCGGCTGACGTGCCCTTTGCGACAGTTCGAACAGACACTTTGACTTGCAGTCTGGATCTCATTCCGCAACCGGGTCGCGTCGGCTGGATTCACGCGTTTTTGAAACCTGCGTCGTGTCGATCGACACCGCCACTAAGTCGTCCGAGCCGCGTGTCGAAATTGGGGATCCGCCTTGATTATCAGCGCAGATTCCCCTCGTTGAGATAGACACGCATGCCCTCAGCTTTCCCTTCACCTAAGATGTCACCGAAGCCGTTAACTTAAAGCAGGACCCGTTGGCGGCAAGTCGATTTCGACAGCATGAACGTGCAAACACCGGTGAGCGGAACGGCTCCCCATATCCGTGCGTTCACTATCTTGATGATCGCTCATGCCAAAGGACCAGTGCCACATGAAGATTCGCGCAGGCTTTCATCTGGGCTACGAATGCGAACACGAAACGCCGATGCTTCTTGTGCTCAACATCCATCCCTCCCGACGCGTCGATCTTCTGACTGAACAGGTTTTAAGTTTCGACCGTACCATCGAAGCGTGGGGCTATAACGATGTTTTCGGCAATGCATGCAGCAGAATCGTTGCGCCTCCTGGTATGACGACTATCTCCACGTCGTTTGAAATCTATGACAGCGGTTTTCCCGATCCTGTTCCCGAAGACGCGATCCAGCACGATATCAACGATCTGCCCGACGACGTGCTCGTCTACCTACTCGGCAGCCGCTATTGCGATACCGATCGCCTTGCGGATTTCGCCTGGAAGACATTTTCCGACACGCCGCTCGGCTGGCCGCGCGTGCAGGCGATTCTCGATTTCACGCATAACCGGATTGCCTTCGACTATATGAAGGCTGACCCGCTCAGAACGGCCTTCGGCGGGTTCACGGACCGGACCGGTGTCTGCCGCGACTTCGCCCACCTCGCCATCGCACTGTGCCGCTGCATGAACATTCCGGCGCGCTACTGCACAGGGTATCTGGGCGACATAGGTGTGTCGAAAGATCCTAATCCAATGGATTTCAGTGCATGGTTCGAAGCGGACGATGGTATACGGTCGATGCTCGCCACAACAGGCCCCGCATCGGACGAATCCTGATGGCCACGGGGCGTGATGCAACGGACGTGGCATTGTCGACGGCGTTCGGCCCTGCAATCCTGAAACGCTTCGAAATCATCACGGATGAAATCTCTACCTGAACGATCCAACGAGGGTGATCAACCCTGAACGCGGGGGCCGTCTGCGTGAGCAACACAGGCTGGATTTCCCTCACGGATGGCTGGAGGCCCCAATGATTTCCGTGCAGCTGACGCCGCAGGTGATATGATCTTTCATGACATATTCTCTGAAGGACCTGGTTGTTGTGTGCCGGTAAGTGGCCGCCGACCGGCAGATCATTTTCTGCGCAGGAGCGTCTGATTGATGGGTCACCGGGAGCCCGCCGGAGGGGCGCGAAAGGCTGTTGGAGCTGACCGAGGATCTGGGCAACCATCGTTTCCACCAAGATCGGATCCAGGCGTCACCAGGCTGTAGCGCTGAGCCTGCCGTTCCGGTCCCGCCTGCGCTCTCGCCGAGGCGGATTGCGGCGGATCTCAGTCTTTCCCGTCGGCTCCTTCGGCGGCGATCTTTTTGCTAAGGTTGTCCCGCGCCACCTCGAGCTCTTCCATAGTCGGAAGCTCGTCGCGCGGCGAGGCATTTTCCTCTACTTCGATGCCGTCAGGCGCTAGCGGTGGCGATTGTTCATCGCCGCCCGCAGCATTGAGTGTTTTAGTATCCAGTGCGGCGCGCGCCGCGGAAGCCTGCGCGACCAGTTCCTGGGCCGAGGGGCTTGCCGCGGGGCGCTTCTCATTGGCGCTGAGATGCGCCCTGTTGGCGGACGAGGCCGGATTGGCGATATTGTCCCTGGTCATGTTCACTCCCTGTTACTCGAACCGTGCCGCGATCCATCAGCCAGCGTCGGCATTCCGCAAAGTGCGGGAGAGACCTGCGTAAGGTGGCGGCTTGAGGTTTCAGCTAGTTTGCCGTGCAGGGAGGGGAGGGGACTGAACCCGTGGTGGCCGACACGCTGGAGCGGACTTTAACGTGCTTTGATGCGCGCCTCGACTAACCTCAATTCGAAGCGGTGATAGCGTTGCCGAGCAACATACCCGGCAAGCTCCTGCTGCGCCAATGACGTCGGTTCACCGCGAAGCGACGCTCCTGCGATTCGAGCCTCTTGTGCGGCGACATTGAGGGCATCATCTGTCAGGTATTTCCGCGTTCGCGTGAGGTCGGCCTGCAATTGATCATTTTCCGAAGAGAGCACCTCCTCAGGTGCAACAGCTTGCGACGTGTGGGCGCCACCTGCTTCTTTTACCGGCGGGATTCGGGTTGTTACAATGCCCTGAATAGCGTGGCGGTTTTCGTTGATCGGTTTGTTTAACAGGGCTTTGCCGGGCAAATAGCCGAAGTGCTTTCTAAGCTCGGCGGATAGGACGGTAGGGTCCTTCACACCTTGTCGAAACAACCTCACCAACAGTTTCGCGGCTACGTCCCTTGGCGTGGTGCTTGAGACTTTGCCGGTGTATTCCGCGTCGGTGAGTATCTTCTGAAGAAACTGCAGATCGACGGACGTCAGATGTTTAACGGGAGTGGCGGAAGACACATTGTCCTCCTTTCGGCCGGGGCGAGGGTTGCAACTCTCCACCAGTAATACCCCGATCAAGACTACTGGATGACGCAGCATGCGCCGTTCGCATACCCAATGCAAACGAATAGGCAATGGAGCAATTGATGCCAGCCGATGCCTTGGAAAGGCGTTCGAGCTTGAGGCGGCGCGGTAGCAAGTGCACCGCCGCGAAGGATCAGCCGGCAGTGCCAAGCGCGATCTGACACGCCTGGGCGAGATCTGCATTAGGCTCTGTGGTGCCGAGTGGTGTCGCCCAACCGGCTTTCTTGACGATGTCTGAGCGGCCGTATGTTCCAGCGGCATTTAACTCTGCCATGATCCGGGCGGAGGCTGGGTCAGTTTTTGCCCGCTCGAGGCAATAGGGCGTCAAGGCGGCGGCGATGGCAGATGTCCGTTCGACACCGGCTGACCTCTTTGCGCTGCTGCCCGTTACCCAACCGCCCCAGGAGAAGCCGACGATGGCAAGAGCAATTGCTCCACACACCGCGCCGGTTAAAGCTGGTTTGAACCATTGAAATTTTTCCACGAGAATTCCGATCTATCGACTGAGAGCCAACCCGATTGGCGGCAATAACAGATCATAACACAATTTTAATAAAACATAAGAATTTTAAAAATATTGTATAATTTTCTAATGATTTGAATTTTGTTTAAACTCGAGAATTCAAGCTATGCTTTACGCGCACTCCCTAATCATTTTCGTGAATATGACAAATACTTTCGAGCATTTCTGAAAAGACCTCCTTCCAGGGCTAAAAACTTGCTTCGAGTGAAGGCGGTCAAGGCTGCCCGTTCCATAAAAATGATGAACTGACAGGCATGTGTGCAGCCGCAAAGTTGAAGTGTTCCTGTTTCTGCAATTTGAAATGTCAGCTCCTTGGTTTCGGCGATTTGGAGACGCAGGATGGGATGGGTCTTGATGAGCGAGCGCGAACTCAATCGGATTGCGGTTTTGTCGGAGGTTATGATGGCCGCCGTAGCGTCCGGTCTTGCGGACGACGCAGCGCCTGCGGCCGCCCAACTCGAACTCCATCCGGTATGGCGACACGCGAACCCGTGTAAGTTCGCCAGAAGCCGGAGATAAACCCTTTGACGACTGCGACCATCTCGTGAGCCTGTTTTAGTTCGGCTCTGCTGCTGTCTCTTGTTGACCTGCGTCTATCTCGCGCTTGGACGGCGTGCGGACATGGAGAGAGCGGGTCGGTTGGGTTTGGAGCGGGCCGAAGCGAACTCACACTGCATCAGAGAATTCAAGCCCTGCCCAACTGGGGGCATTGGCGCTGGCGTATCTCGGTGAGCGGGACCGCGCGAAGGAATGGGCGGCGCGAACCTTGGCCATCGATCCAGATGACCTCAATGGAATGTATAACATTGCATGTGCCTATCTGCACATGGGTGAACATGAGGCTGCGCTTGATCTGTTGAGAAGGTCATTCCGATAGCCTCCGTGCATCGCTTCTGGTGGAGCACGGACCTGGACCTTGATCCGATCCGGAATCACCCACGTTACAAAAGACTGGTTGAGAGAACCACGCTGGCCTGGCCCCCTTAATCGCAAGCGACCGTAGAGGTCATCACGGTGCCAACGCGCGGCCTTTGGGGTGGCGTCTCCGCGAAAATGCCGTCGTCTATGCGCTCACTTTCATCCAGTCTTGGGCAGATAGGATCGTACCCGTGGTGGTGCTGACGGAACTGGTCCGGTGGACATGTTCGAATGGGGCGCGCTGATGGCGGGCGCGCTGTTTGGCTCGCCGCCGGTGGTGATCCTCCATTCCTTCTTCGTCGATTGTTACGTGTCATCCATGACCGGTGCGGTGAAGGAATGAATGTCCGTTGCGCGGGCAGTCCCGCACTCAATCGTGATGGTCGTCGTGGTCGTGATGAGACGGAAGGTCGAGGCCGAAGGTCTTGATGAGGTCATTTACTTGCGCGGGGCTGAGACAACGGGGGTTGAGGTTGCGCAGCAGCAGATAGAGCTTCGCCGTCTCCTCCAACTCCTCGGTTGCAAAAACCGCCGCCTCCAGGCTGTCGCCGGCGACGACCGGTCCGTGATTGGCCAGAAGTACCGACGAATATTTTCCCGCCAGCCCGCGGATCGCGTCGGCCACCGCCGGATCGCCGGGACGATAATAGGGCACCAGCGCGGTCTCCCCGGCGCGCATCAGATAATAGGGCGTCATCGGGGGCAGGGCGGCGCGCGGATCAATCTCAGGCAGCATGGTCAGTGCCACCGCGTGGGTGGAGTGAAGATGGACAATGGCACGGGCACTGCCGCGCGTGTCGTAGAGGGCAGTATGAAGCGGAATTTCCTTGGTCGGCTTGTCGCCGGACAGGAGCCGGCCTTCTGCATCGAGCCTTGAGATGCGGGCCGGGTCGAGGAAGCCGAGCGAGGCATTGGTCGGCGTGACCAGCCAACCGCCGTCCTCCAGCCGCAGCGATATGTTGCCCGACGAACCGGGCGTCAGTCCGCGCTCGAACAGCGAGCGGCCATAGCGGCAGATTTCCTCACGCAGGCGCGCGTCGGACATGACAGTTCCTCCAGTATTAGGCGGTTGCCCCTTCGATCAGTTCGAAACCGAGATCGACGACTTGGGGTGGCGCATTTGTGACGACAAGCTGTGCGGCCACCTTTCCGGTCGCGACGCGCGGCGTACGGATGGTCGATAGCGGTTGCGGCATTGCCCGACCGATGTCGAGGCCATTGTAGCCGAAAATGGCAAGCTGCGAGGGAATGGAAATCCCACGCGCCAAGCAGTGAAAATAACCGCCAAGCGCCATGTCGTCGTTCGAGAAATAAACTGCATCAAGATCGGGGGTGCGGTCGAGCAACCGTTCCAGCCCCAGCCTGCCGTTCTCCACGGATGATGCCCCCGCGAGAATCTCGCGGTCGGCGAGGGGCGCATCGCCCGCGCCCAGCGTTCCGCAAAAGCCGGAAAACCGTTTGCCGGCGCGGGTGTCACGGTTCAGGTCGTGACCGACATAGCCGATCCGGCGATAGCCCCGCCTTAACAGGAACTCGGCGCTGGCGCGGCCCGCGGCCAGGTTGGAAAAACCGACCGCCAGATCCAGCGCAGCACCGTCGAGATCAAGCAGTTCCACAATCCGGCAACCGCTCGCGCGCAATATCTTGAGGGTGCCGTCAGTGTGCTCGTATCCCGCGAGCATGACTGCTGCCGGTCGCCAGGCGAGCATCGCGGCGGCCAGTGCTTCCTCCCTCTGCGAATCATAGTCTGTGACGGAGAAAACGGCCTGATACCCGCTTTCCTCAAGAATGGCGCTGGCGCCCCGCAGTACATCGGGGAAGACGATGTTGGAAAGCGATGGAATGACGAACGCAACAAGACGCGACCCAGTGGAGGCCAGTGTTCCCGCGATCCGGTTCGGCACATAGCCCAGTCGATCAACCGCCGCCATGACCCGGTCCCGCGTCTTTTCGGAAAACGAACCGTAGTTGCGCAGCACGCGCGACACCGTGCTCTCGCCGACGCCGGCCGCGTCTGCGACCTCGGCAAGTGTTACCGTCGGCTGATGCTTGAATTCCACAGTCATGCTTGAATCCCACTCTGGAGGCTGCCTCAGTGGCGGCGACAACCGTCCATGTCAACATTTCTCACCCTCCTCACTCCAACAAGCAAGTTTTTTTTGGCAGCGCTGCCGATTTTCGATTGGCAGCGCTGCCAAAATAAACTAAACAGAATGGCAGCGCTGCCATTTCTGGTCGTCGCACCGCGGAAGGAGATTTGCGGTAACCCTTGGAGGAAAATCATGACGCTGCAAACGCAGGCGCCAGTCAATGGCGTGTACCCCGCTCAGGCGTTGGAAGACCGCGCCTATGGAAAGGTATTCTGGAGAATCGTTCCTTTTTTGATGCTGTGCTACGTGGTCGCCTATCTCGACCGCGTCAATGTCGGCTTCGCGAAGCTGCAGATGTCGAGTGAGCTCGGTCTCTCGGAAGCGGCCTATGGCATCGGCGCAGGTATCTTCTTCGTCGGGTATTTCCTATTTGAAGTGCCCAGCAACGTCATCATGAACAAGATCGGCGCTCGCGTATGGATCGCTCGCATCATGATAACCTGGGGCGTGATCTCCGCCGCCTTCGTGTTCACCTCGTCGGAAACGGTATTCTACGTCCTGCGCTTCCTGCTGGGCATAGCTGAGGCTGGATTTTTTCCCGGGATCATCCTCTATCTGACATCCTGGTATCCGGCGCACCGCCGCGCCAAGGTCGTCACCACCTTCATGTCCGCCATCCCGATCTCGGCTATCGTCGGCAATCCGGTTTCTGGTCTGCTCATGGACGGCTTCCACGGGACGCATGGCCTTTCCGGTTGGCAATGGATGTTTGTGATCGAAGCCATCCCGGCTATCGTTTTCGGCATCGTGACGTTCTTCTACCTGGACGATAAGATCCGGGACGCGAGGTGGCTAAGCGAAGACGAAAGAAATATCCTCGCAGCAAATATCGAAGCGGAGAACCGGGCCAAGGCATCGAGCCCGCATAGCGTTGCCGCAACACTGACCGACCCCCGAGTCTGGCTGATGTGCCTCATCTATTTCTGCTTCGTACTAGGACAATACGGTCTGACTTTCTGGATGCCGACGATCGTGAAAGGAACCGGTGTGACCGGAAACCTCAATATCGGCTTGATTTCCGCAATCCCCTATATCTGCACATTCGTTGTCATGCTGGCGCTTGGGCGCTCCTCCGACAGGTTGCGCGAACGGCGGTGGCATCTTGTCCTGCCCGCCCTGATGGCAGCCGGCGGCTTTGTCGCGGCAACAGCGGCAACAAGCACGACAGTCGCCATTGCTTGCCTCTCGCTGGCCGCCGCAGGCGCCATCAGTTGCGCACCCCTCTTCTGGTCCCTTCCGACAGCCTTTCTGGCCGGCACAGGTGCTGCAGCTGGCATCGCCTGGATCAATTCGGTCGGCAATCTCGCCGGGTTTCTCGGACCGTTTCTGGTGGGCTATCTGAAAGACTTCACCGGCAACAACAGCGCGGGCATGTATTTCTTGGCCGCAACTCTTGTCGTCGGCTCGCTGGCCGTGCTGACCGTGCCCGCAAAAACCGTCAATCGCTAAAACTTTCAAGCTGCCGCCCTCCGGAGGTCTACAGCCGGAGGGGCCAGCCTGCTAACCTTTCGATAAGCTGGAGATTTCGTGATGGCATCGAACTTTGAAAATCTGGGGCAGACGGTGGCTGCCGCGATCGGCCTCGGCTCGATGGGGGCTGGCATGGCCCGGTCGCTGAAGCGCGCGGGCCTCGACGTCGTCGGGTACGACATCGCACCTGCCGCCATCGATCGCTTCGTGGCGGACGGCGGCCGCGGCGCGACCTCGCCCGCCGATGCGGTTCGGGGCGCAGACATCATCGTTTCAGTCGTCGTAAACGGCGCGCAGACCGAGGCCCTGTTGTTTGGTGCCGGGGGTGTCGCAGGCGTAATGAAACCCGGGTCAGTATTCATTTCGTCGGCGACGATGGACCCAGCAGTCGCGCGCAATCTGGCACAACAGGTCGAGTCCCTCGGTTTACACTACCTCGACGCGCCAATTTCCGGCGGCGCGGCGAAAGCATCGAGCGGCCAGCTGACGATCATGGCGTCCGGCTCCAGGCCTGCCTTCGAAGCGGCTCAACCGGCCCTCGACGCTATGGCCGCCAAGGTCTACGAACTTGGCGATGCGGCTGGCACAGGCGCGGCCTTCAAGATGATCAACCAGCTCCTTGCCGGCGTGCACATAGCAGCCGCCTGCGAAGCGATTGCCTTCGCTGCCAAGCAAGGGCTCGATCTCGACAAGGTCTACGAAGTGATCACGGCGTCCGCCGGTAATTCGTGGATGTTTGAAAACCGGATCCCGCATGTTCTGGCGGGAGACTATACGCCGCTCAGCGCCATCGAGATTTTCGTCAAGGATCTCGGCATCGTTCAGGACATGGCCCGTTCGGAACGCTATCCGGTACCGCTCGTAGCGGCTGCGTTGCAGATGTACCTTGCGGCTTCCGGCGCCGGCATGGGGCGCGATGACGATTCATCTCTCGCCCGGCTCTATGCCCAGCTCTCGGGTGCGAAATTGCCCGGCGCAGTCAAAGGGTCGCGATAAAGGATTGTAGGTATGCCCACTTTCGCCGCCAACCTGACGATGATGTTCAACGAGTGGTCGTTCCTCGATCGCTTCGATGCTGCAGCGGATGCCGGATTTGCCGCCGTTGAATATCTTTTTCCCTATGAAGCGTCGCCGGAGGCAATCGCCGAACGGCTAACCCGCAACAAGCTGCAGCAGGCATTGTTCAATCTGCCGCCTGGTGATTGGGCAGCGGGCGAGCGTGGTATCGCGGCTCTTCCCGGGCGCTTCGACGAATTGAAGTCCGACGTGGAACGAGCACTGAACTATGCAGCGGCGACCGGCGTAAAGCGGCTGCATCTGATGGCGGGGCTTGCCGACCCCTCTGACGCAGAGGCCGCATCCTGCTATCGGCGTTCCGTCGCCTACACCGCAGCGCGGCTCGCCGAGAACGGGATAGATCTGTTGATCGAGCCTATCAACGGACGAAACATGCCGGGATACTTCCTCAATCATTTCGGCGCCGCCGAGCGGCTCATCACCGACCTCGGCCTGCCAAACCTGAAACTTCAGTTCGACGTCTATCACCGCCAGATCTTGCATGGCGACGTGACCATGGCGCTGCGCCGCCTGCTGCCGATCACTGGCCATATCCAGGTCGCCAGCGTACCGTCGCGCAGTGAGCCCGACGGGGAAGAGCTCAATTACCCCTATCTGTTCGGAGAAATCGACCGCCTCGATTACCGCGGCTTCGTCGGCTGCGAATACATCCCGCGGGACCGCACGCTTGACGGTCTCGACTGGTTCAAACCTTTTGCACGGAGGTAGCTGATGCCAATCTTGCTTGGGTCGATCGCCGATGACTACACCGGTGCATCCGATCTCGCCAATACGCTGACGAAGAACGGCCTCAGCACGGTGCAGACGGTCGGCATTCCCGATCCGTCTCTGGTACTGCCAGATGTGGACGCGGTCGTCGTCTCCTTAAAGATCCGCTCTGTCGCGGCCGTGGAGGCTGTGGCTGCAGCGACGGAGGCTGAAAGATGGCTGCGCGAGCGCGGGGCAGCCCATGTACTTTACAAGATCTGCTCGACATTCGATTCCACCGATGCTGGCAATATCGGTCCGGTCACTGACGCGCTGCGCAAGGCGGCGGGCAATGACGTGGTGTTGGTCACACCGGCCTTTCCGGAAACCGGGCGCACCGTCTATCTCGGCCACCTTTTCGTCGGCGGACAGCCGCTGAACGAAAGCCCGCTCAAAGATCACCCCCTCAATCCGATGCATGACGCCAATCTGGTGCGCGTTATGGCCCGGCAGTCGCGTGGTACGGTCGGTCTTGTCGATCTGGCGACTGTTTCGGCTGGAGCTGGTGCGGTAAAGGCGCGGCTCGAGGCTCTGCGTGCAGAGGGCGCGACTGCTGCGATCGCGGACGCGATCTTCGAACGCGATCTTGAAACGCTCGGGCAGGTGGCGCTGCAGGCACCGGTCTCAACCGGCGCATCGGGCCTAGGCCTTGGTCTCGCCCGCGCCCTCACGCGCTCAGGGCGGGTATCTTCCGCGACCGCGGCCACCGCTGACGTGATTGAGCCGGTCGGTGGTCTTTGCGCAATCGTCTCCGGCAGTTGCTCCAAGGCCACGCTTCGCCAACTCGATGTTGCCGAACGGTCGATGCCCGTTCTGAGGCTGGATCCCGAAAGGCTGCTCGCCGGTCCGGATGCGATCTCCGAGGCGATTTCCTGGGCCGGCGAGCGTATTTGCTCGTCTCCGGTCATTATTGCCGCAAGCAGCACCCCTGAAGTTGTTTCCCGTCTGCAATCGCAATACGGGCGGGAAGCATCAGGTCACGCGATCGAAAAAGCGACCGCGACCATTGCCGCCGAACTGGTGGCACGAGGTGTACGTCGTCTGGTGGTCGCCGGCGGAGAGACCTCCGGTGCGACCGTGGACAGGCTTGGCATTCCAGCCTTCCAGATCGGACCCGAAATTGCCCCGGGCGTGCCGGTCTTGCGAACCGTGGGCAATACGCAGGGCGACATGCTTCTGGCACTGAAATCCGGCAATTTCGGAGGCGAGGAATTCTTCATGGAAGCACTGGCAATCATGCATTGAAGCAGTGCGATAATCGACGTTCTAGCTGTGAGCTTTCAGGAGGGTACTCCGAACGGCCCCGGCCGGGAAAGCTGAAGTTCTCAAAGCTTCAGTCATTCCCGGAGGACCAATTGACATCCACCGCCGGCTTGCTCGTGGTGGGGCGTCGACATCTTTCGAGAGGAAACAAAGCCCCGGCGTCGATATCAGGGATAAGGGCCTCTCTGTCCAAGAGATGGCATGGAATGATCTATGTGGCCTCGGGCGTGAGGCGACGCAAGTTGTCCGGAGAGATCCGGGAATAGGGCTGGCACATTTTGCGTTTACTGCACGGCTCAGGATCATTCCTACATCAATCCGGCTGATATGCCGGTAAGGTTCGTGCGAAACGTGATTTCATGACCGCCTGATCGACGTCCGAACAACGACGCGCCATCGCACGGCGCGGCCGGCGAGTTGCCGATATCTTGGATCGTGCTTCCGCCGCCCCTCTCTGCTTGTCAAACGCTGCTCAGCAGAAGGCTCGTTTCGCTGTTGGCAACGCCATCGATCATGCGCACCTCGCGCAGAACGCGGTCGAAATCCGCAAGGCTCGCCGCCCGGATATTGGCGACGAGATCCCAATTGCCGTTGGTCGTGTGCAACGCGGAAATCTCCGTCAGGCCGCGCAGCTTGCGAATGACCTGCGTCGTCGACTTGCCGACGACCTCGACCATCATCACCGCATGCACCGCGCTCAGATCGTAGTCTTCTCTCACCCGTACGGTAAATCCGAGCAGCGTCCCCGTCTCGATCAAGCGGTCCAGTCGATTCTGCACGGTCCCGCGCGCAACGCCGAGCGCAAGCGAAAGCTTGGTCAACGATGCCCGTCCGTCAGCGCGAAGATGGCCGATGATGCGGCGGTCGAGATCATCCGGCGAATATTTCGCAACATCCATGTTTCCCCTCCAGGCTGATAAATTTAGACAATCTGAACAAATTGTACAATCGACTGCCGGAATTAGCACAGTTTTGCGCTTTCGGCCAACAGTTGGGAACGCTAACCTCGCTCTATCAGCTCAGCGCCAGAGGAATTCGTGATGCCGTCACCCCTTCCATCGGAAAAAGCCTTCGTACCCTTCGTCAGCGTCGAGAACATGATGCGGCTTGTCCACCATATCGGGCTGGAAACCTTGCTGGCCGAGCTCACCGACGTCATCGAGGCGGATTTCCGCCGATGGGAGCTCTTCGACAAGACACCGCGGGTCGCCTCCCATTCCCGCGAGGGCGTGATCGAGCTGATGCCGACCTCGGATGGCGAGATCTATAGCTTCAAATATGTGAACGGCCATCCGAAGAACATGGCGCAGGGCCTGCAGACTGTCACCGCCTTTGGCCTCCTGGCGGAAGTCTCGACCGGCTATCCGGTGCTGCTGACTGAAATGACGCTGCTGACTGCGCTTCGCACCGCCGCCACCTCGGCCATGGCGGCACGGCATCTGGCACCAAAGGGTGCGCGCACCATGGCGATGATCGGCAACGGCGCGCAGGCTGAATTTCAGGCGCTTGCCATGAAGGCCGTCTGCGGCATCGATCGCATCAGGCTCTACGATATCGATCCGCTGGCAACGGCAAAGATGGTACGCAACCTGTCGGGCGCCGGCTTGACGGTTACCGCCTGCACCTCGTCGCAATCCGCAATCGAAGGCGCCGACATCATCACCACCTGCACCGCCGACAAGCAATATGCGACGATCCTCACCGATAACATGATCGGCGCCGGCGTCCACATCAACGCGATCGGCGGCGACTGCCCCGGCAAGACCGAGTTGCATTGCGATATCCTGCTGCGCGCCCACACCTTCGTCGAATATCCGCCGCAGACGCGCATCGAAGGCGAGATCCAGCAGATGGAACCGGACTACCCTGTTACGGAATTGTGGAAAGTAATCACCGGGCAGGCGCAGGGGCGGCGCGATATCAGCCAGATCACCCTGTTCGACAGCGTGGGTTTCGCGATCGAGGATTTTTCCGCGCTCCGCTACGTCCGCGACCGGCTCAAGGGCACAGGGCTCTACCAGGACCTCGACATCATCGCCGACCCCGACGATCCGCGTGATCTCTTCGGCATGCTGCAGCGGGCAAGGCAGGCGTAGGAGCAAAAACGATGCCGCGACATTCAGCCTATTCCATCCAGGCGCCCTGCGCGGTCGTCATGGTGCGTCCGCACCATTTTACCGTGAACACGGAAACGGCGGCCGACAACCATTTCCAGACCAGTCAGGACGTGAGGGAGGATCTGTCATCCGTCGCGTATGGTGAAATAAATGAGGCCGCCGACACGCTCGGACGTCTCGGCGTCGAGGTGCATCTCTTCGAGGACACGGGGTGCCAGACGCCGGATTCGGTCTTTCCCAACAACTGGTTCTCCACCCACGCCGGCGGTCACATCGCTATCTATCCGATGAAGGCCGTCAGCCGCCGGCGCGAACGGCGCAGCGACGTCACCGAAATGCTGAAGACCCGCTATCGGGTGCAGGAGGTCATCGACTATTCGGGCCTTGAACCCGACGGGCTCTTTCTCGAGGGCACCGGTGCCATGGTCCTCGACCACATTGACCGGGTCGCCTACGCGGTGCACTCCGACCGCACCGATCCGATCGCGCTCGAACGCTTCTCGACCCATTTCAATTACGAGCCGATGGTGTTCGACGCCCGCGACGAAAACGGCGTCTGCGTCTATCACACCAATGTTCTGATGTGCATCGCCACCGATTTCGCCATGATCGGGCTGGAGATGATGACCGATCCTGCCAGACGGCAGGAGATCGTCACCAGACTGGAGCGGTCCGGCCGGAGCATCGTTGCGCTCATCAACGAGCAGATTTCGCGCTTTGCCGGCAACGCCCTTGAGCTTCAAGGAAAGGATGGTCGTATCCTGGCGCTTTCGACCACGGCGCTTGCCTCGCTCGACCGGGATCAACTTGCCGTGATCGAGGAAAGCGTCAAACCCGTCGCCCTTGATATTCCGACGATCGAAAAAGCTGGCGGATCGGTCCGTTGCACGCTGGCAGGCATCCATCTGGTACAGCGCTGATAAGCGCAGAGCGTTGCGGCGCAAACCGGACGCGCAAACCAAACCAGGTGCAGTTTTGGCGCCGCCGCAAATGGTGCTCGTCATGGGTTGAGCACGCGAGCATCCGAGCCGTCGATTTGCGCGAGACCTCTCCCGGTATTTTTTCACCTCGAGGCCGTTTTTAGCAGCGGCAACGCTCGCCCACCCGCATCCACATCGGCGAGGTCCAATGCATGGCCTGCACGCACCGGGATGACGTCTACGTGCGCGTTGCGCTGGCGGAGCGCTGTTGGAACGCAAGGTTCCAATCACCTTCGACAGTGGAGTTCGGCGCGGGTGACGCGGCCAGCCTTCGGCGGCTGGAAAGGCGTGCAGTCTCTGCTTCGGCTTTAGGTGGGCTCGGTGTCGCCTGGAGAGCGATTCTACAGATCAATCAATCGCTGAGCGGTGAACTTGTCAGTCACCAACATACCTATGACCCCAAGTCGCAGCGCGCCTGCAATAGCGGCCGTCTTTTTCAAGCCGCCGGCCAAAGCAATGACACGATCGACCCGAGCAAGATCCTCAAGCGGGATGCCGATAACACGCTCGTCCAAAGGCGTCCTCACCGCTTTGCCGTTTTTGTCGAAGAAACGGAGCGAGATGTCGCCGACGGCACCCGCATCCGCGAGATCAGCAAGCTCCCGCGACGAAAAGATGTTCCCCGACCGTGCGAGAAGTTCTGAGGGTTCGACTGCTCCGACGCCTACTATCGCAAGCGTGATACTGCCAAACAAGTCCATCGTCTCTCTGACAAATGGATCGGACTGCATGAGGAGCTTGGCCTCTCGCGAGGTGGTCACTCCTTGCACGGGAAGAAGTTTGGGCTCCGCACCGGTCAGCCGCGCAAGCCGTGTGGTAAGTTGGGTGGCGTGGGTCTGAACCGACGGATCGCCCATGCCGCCGAGGGTCTGAACGACGTACTTCGCCTGCGCGCTCTTCTGAGGGTGGATGTTTTCCACCATCTTGAAGATGGTTTGACTCCAACTCGAAACCCCGATGATCTCTCCAGGGGCAAGCGTGACCTCCAGGAGATGAGCTGCCGCTTCGCCGATCCGGGCCATGATGGCTCCGTCGCGGTCTTCCGTACACTCCACAACAACTGCCTCGGCCAGGTCGTACCTCTCACGGAGGCCCGCCTCGAGTTCGCTGTAGGTGCCAACAGGAGGTATGACGCTCGTCCGGACGATATCCTCCGCCTCAGCGCGCTTCAGCATCCGGGAGACTGTTGCCTGCGACAGCCGAAGATGCTGCGCGATCTCCGCCTGTCGCCGTCCCTCGATGTGATACATCTGGGCGACTCTTGAAATGAGGCGGAGTTCGTTTAGGCGAGACATCGCTGATCCCGGTGTGAATTTTTATTCACCTTTAGCCGGTGTTTGGCGCGACGTCGAGCGGGCGAGAGCATCATTCCAGGTATTCAGGAGCGCTTCTCGATCCACGCGTTCCGGGGCAATGACCTGCTTGCTTCGGGGCAGTCCCGCGATGACCCCGAGATCGCTCCACAGGCCGAGTGACAGTCCTGCAAGATACGCGGCACCCAGTGCCGACGCCTCGGGCGCCTCGCATTGGATGACGGCGCGTTCGACAAGGTTCGAGACGCACTGCATGAGAAATCGGTTCTGACTTGGTCCACCGTCGACATAGAGGGCGCCGAGTTCACCGCCGCTCTGCGCGCGCATGGCAGCGATCACGTCGTGGACCTGGAAGGCGATCGAGTCCGTCACAGAGCGCGCCATTTGAGCACGCGTCGTGCTGAAATTGATCAGCGAGAAGAGCGCGCGTGCGTCGGAGTTCCAGTAGGGTGCGCCCAGTCCTACGAAGGCGGGCACGAAGCCTGGTCCTCCTGGTTCGGCGGTCGCCGCCAGGTCGACAAGGGCGGCCACATCAGGCAGGCCGAGAATGCCCGCCATCCATGGGAGGCTTGCGGCGGAAACGAGAATGTTGCCTTCGAAGGCGAAAGTCGGCTTTCCACCGATGCGCCATGCGACCGTGGTCGTGACGCCGTTGCGCGGGGCGATGAACCGAGGAAGCGTCGTCATCACCGAGGAGCCCGTTCCGAAGGTTACCTTGCCATCACCCGGCTTGAATGCTCCATGACCAAACAGGGCGGCATGGCTATCGCCGATCGCGGCCCTGATAGGTGTGCCGTCCGGTACGCCCGGAAGCCCCTGTGTCGCACCGAAATCCGCAGAGCTGTCGAGCACCTCCGGGAGGAGTGCGGTATCGACGCCGAAAATCACTCCGAGTTCCTCACTCCATCTCTGCTCCTGAAGGTCGAACAACTGGCTTCTAGCAGCGTTCGAGGCATCGCAGAGGTGCCGGCTCCCGCCGGTCAGGCAGTGCACGAGCCAACTGTCGATCGTTCCAAGCCGGACCGATCGGCCTGTCGGCATGCGCTCTAGCAGCCATCGGAATTTCGAACCGGGGAACATTGGGTCCAAGGGGAGGCCGGTGAGCGCCTGCACTCGGTCAAGACGACCTTCGGCAAGTAGACGTTCGCAATCCGGTGCCGTGCGTCGGCACTGCCAGCTCAGCACCGGGCCAAGTGCTTCGCCCGTGTCGGCGTCCCAGGCGGTGACCGATTCGCGCTGATTGGAAATCGCCACGGCCTCGATGGTCACATCGGGTGCGGCCTTCAAACAGGCGTCGATTGCTTCGCAGACGGAGGCGTAGAGCCGGCGCGGGTCTTGTTCGACCCAGCCGGGCTTCGGATAGGAGATGCCGACAGGGGCCGAGCCTCTGGCGATGACTTCTCCCTTATCGCAAACGAGAACTGCCTTGGAATTGGTCGTGCCCTGGTCGATCGCCAGAATAGCCCGCATCGTATCCTCCCAGATCATTCGACCGGGGCGGCGGAGTGTGCCCCGGGTTGATGAGGTACTACTAGTTTACTTGCGCTTGATCAGCGACTGCGCGGCGTCGGCGATTGCCGAGGGTGCCATGCCGAACTCGTCGAGTAGGAACTCCGCCGATCCGGTCGGAGCGTAGATGCCGGGAACACCCAGACGCTTCATCGGGACCGGAGCATTGTCGACCACCACTTCGGCAACCGCAGAGCCAAGCCCGCCAAAGATCGAATGCTCTTCGGCCGTGACGATTGCGCCCGTTTCCTTCGCTGCGGCGATGATGGCCTCCTCGTCGATCGGGCGAACCGTTGCAAGGTTGAGCACCCTGGCGCTGATGCCACGTACTGCGAGGAGTTCGGCAGCTTTCAACATGCGATGAGTCAAAGTGCCGTTGGCAATGAGCGTGACGTCCGAACCCTCGCGCAGGAGATTTGCCTTGCCAAGCTCGAACTTGTGACCTTCCGGAAGAAGGTCGGGCACGCCCACGCGCGACAGGCGGAGGAAGCATGGCCCGTGGTAGGTCGCCGCCCACTCGACGGCCGCGGCGGTTTCGATGCGGTCGCAGGGCGCGATCACAGGAAGATTGGGCAGGACGCGAGTCCAGGCGAAGTCTTCGATCGAATGGTGGGTCGGCCCCAGCTCGCCATAGGCCATACCAGAGGAAATGCCCACGAGTTTAACGTTCGCGTTCGAGTAGGAAATGTCGGCCTTGATCTGCTCAAGCGATCGTCCGGTTAGAAAGGGAGAGGCGCCGCAGACGTATGGAAGGCGCCCGCCGTTGGCGAGGCCTGCCCCAACGCCGACCATGTTCTGTTCCGCGATGCCGACATTTACCAGGCGCTCCGGAAACTTCGACTTGAAGCCGCCGAGCTTGGAGGAGCCTACGGAGTCATTGCAGACCGCGACGATCGTTTCGTTCTCGGCTGCCAGGCGCTCGAGCGTCGCTGCGAACGCGTCGCGGCAATCGTAGAGCTTGGGTGCGTTTACTGGCGCGTTCATCACAGTGCCTCCGACAGTTCTGCCAATGCGATTTCGTACTGTTCCTTGCTCGGGACCTTGTGGTGCCAGTCGACGCGATCCTGCATGAACGAGATTCCATGACCCTTGTTGGTGTGGGCCACGATGCAGTGCGGTCGCGATCCCCGGTGTTCGAGGGCCGGCACGACCTCGCTCATTTTGTTTCCGTTGATCTCGGTGACTTCCCAGTCGAAGGCTTCGAGCTTCGGACGGAGCGGCGCGAGATCGTTGGTGTCGGCCAGAGCGGCGCCCTGCTGGAACCTGTTGTGGTCGATGACCAGCGTCAGGTTATCCAGTTTGAATTGGGCCGCGGCCATGATCGCCTCCCAGTTGGAACCTTCCTGCATCTCTCCGTCGCCGGTGACAACGTACGTATGATACTTTGCGCCGGAGAGCTTGGCGGCCTTCGCCATGCCCACCGAAACTGGCAGACCATGGCCGAGCGGGCCGGTGTTTGTTTCGACACCTGGAACCTTGTTGCAGTTGGGATGCCCATTCAGTCTCGAGTGCGGCTGCAGGAAGGTGGAAATCTCCTCTTCCGGAATGAAACCGCGCTTTGCGAGCGTCACATACAGGGCGCACGCCGTATGCCCCTTGGAAAGAACGAACCTGTCCCGAGCGGGGTGCTTCGGCTGGTCCGGCCAAACGTTCAGCACGCGGAAATAAAGGGCCGTCAGGATATCGATGACCGACATCTCCCCGCCGATATGGCCAGCGCCTGATTCGAAGACTGCCTGAAGATCGCGCAATCGGATCTCGCGAGCGAGGCGCTCGAGTTCTGTCGTATCCATGGGTTCCTCTCATGCATAAATATTCAGTTCTCAATATTTTTGCATACGAGCGCGTTTAGTCAACCCCCTCAGGCAAACATCATGCCAGGAGGAGCACGGACAAATGTTGTTGACAGCCTTAAAGCAACTTGTTAATGAATTTTCCAGCAGGCGTGCATAATTATTCTGCCCTGAACAAATATTGACAACCAGCCTAGACCTAGGGAGGAACGATGGTGGCGCTCGATATCAATGAACAGAGGCTTTCGGCCGGCACCTGGCTTGGTAAGGTCAAGGGAGCTACCGGTCCACTCGTGGGGCTGCTCGCACTTTGCGCCTTCCTAAGCTTCAGCACAGACGCGTTTCTCTCAGTTCGAAACGGCCTCAACATCCTCGATCAGATCACCGTCCTTGGCATCATGGCGGTTGGAATGACCTTCGTCATCCTCATCGGCGGCATCGATCTGTCGGTCGGTTCGGTGCTTGCGCTCGCTATGATGGTGATGGGTTGGACCGCCAACATCGCCGGCCTTCCACTCGCCGTCGGGATCGCTTTCGGCCTAATTGCCTCCGGCATTTCGGGGCTGATCGTCGGCCTGCTCGTGACGCAGTTCAAGGTTCCGGCGTTCATCGCCACTCTGGCCATGATGTCCGCAGCTCGCGGCGTCGCGAACATGATCACGGATGGTCAGCAGATCGTAGGATTCCCCGACTGGTTCATGATGCTTGCAATCGACCGCCATTTCGGCGTGCTGACGGCCACTGTCTTCCTGATGCTTGCCGTCGTCCTCGTGGCCTGGCTTTTCCTGCATTTCCGTTCCGAAGGTCGTATGCTCTACGCAGTGGGTGGAAATCCGGAGGTCGCCCGCCTTGCGGGTATCAACGTCAAGCTCGTGACGATCGGCGTTTACGTGGCGAGTGCGGTCCTTGCAGGACTCGCTGGCATCGTGCTGGCCGCCCGCCTTGACTCGGTCCAGCCGTCCAGTGGTTTCGGCTATGAGCTAGATACGATCGCTGCGGTCGTTATCGGCGGCACTTCGCTCTCCGGCGGAGCCGGGGGTATCGGAGGAACCCTCATCGGTGTCCTTATCATCGGCGTCCTTCGTAACGGTCTCAACCTTCTCAATGTCTCGCCGTTCCTTCAGCAGGTGATCATCGGAATCGTCATCGTACTTGCGGTCGGCGCGGAGACTATTCGTCGGCGTCGCGCCTGACGAAGGGGCCGCCAGGTCGGCAAAGCCCTGGAATTCCGCCCCAAAGGGTTGGAGCGGATCAATACCCCGAGGGGGAGGTATTACCCGAGGGTCCCATCAAACAACGGAGGAAATACAATGAAAATTGCGCGCACCATGCTCGCATCTGCCGCACTACTCGGTCTTACGCTCGGACCTGTACACGCCGCAGAGCTGAAGAAAGTCGGCCTCGCCGTTGCCAACCTTCAGGCAAACTTCTTCAATCAGATCAAGCAGTCGGTCGAAGACGAAGCCAAAAAGCGTGGCATCGAAGTCGTCACCGTCGATGCGAAGGGCGACGGACCGACGCAGGTCAACCAGATCCAGGACCTTCTAACCCAGAACATCGATGCACTGATCTACATTCCGGCGGGAGCCGCCGCTGCGACCGTTCCGGTCAAACTTGCTAAGAGTGCCGGCGTTCCGGTGGTGAACGTCGACCGCAACGCCGACGGCGCACCGGGCGACACCTTCCTTGCAACGGATTCCGTAGCGTCCGCCAAGGCCGTCTGCGACTACATTCTGAAGCAAGCCGGTGGCAAGGGCAAAATGGTCATCATCCATGGTCAGAAGGGCACGACGCCCGAGGTGGACCGCTCCAAGGGATGTGCTGAGTCCCTCAAGGCAAATCCTGATGTAAAGGTTGTTGCCGAACAGTACTCGAATATCTGGAGCCAGGACGAGGGCTTCCAGATCATGCAGAACATGCTCCAGGCAAATCCGGACGTCTCGATCGTGTTCGCGCAGGCCGACGCGCTCGCACTTGGCGCCGCGCAGGCCATCAAGGTCGCCAATCCCTCCCAGAAGATCGTCGTTGGCGGCTTCGACGGTGACACTGCAGCACTCGAAGCTCTGGGCAGGGGCGTCTTCGACGTGACTGCGACACAGCAGACGCAGAAGATGGGCCGCGATGCGGTGGCAAACGCCGCCAAGCTTGTCGCCGGAGAGAAGGTGCCTCCGGTACAGCTTATGGACGCCACGCTGACGACAAAGGAAAACGTCGCAGGCTTCATCGCCAGCCACCCGTAACATAGTCAAGGTCTTGAGGAGGTGTGCCGTGACTGATCCGGTTCTTTCCCTGAAGGGCATATCGAAGTGGTATGGACCGCTCCAGGTTCTGAAGAATGTCAGCTTGGACGTCTATCCGGGCGAAGTGGTTGCACTTCTCGGTGAGAACGGAGCAGGCAAGTCAACGCTTTCCGGCATCATCGCCGGGTCACGCACGCCGTCCGAAGGGTCGATGACATGGCTGGGGCAGCCCTATGCCCCCGCCACCCCAAGAGAGGCGATCGACAAGGGCGTCGTCCTGATCCATCAGGAGCTGCAGCTTCTGCCGCAGCTCTCCATCGCGGAGAACGTCTTCATCGGACGTTGGCCCATGAAGAACGGCGTCGTCGACCGTGCCCAGATGGTTCGTCGCGCCCAGGAGCAGCTCGCTCGCCTGAACCTTCACATACCGGCAACGCGGAAAGTCGCAGGGCTTTCGACCGCAAATCAACAGCTCATCGAGATCGCGAAGGCGTTGGCTCTCAATGCGAAGCTCCTGATCCTCGACGAGCCGACGGCGGCTCTTGGCGGCGCGGAGACGGAAGCCCTCTTCGAACAGGTTAGGAAGCTTCGGTCGGAGGGCGTCGGCATCATCTATATCTCCCACCGCATGGAGGAGATCAAAAAGATCACCGACCGGATCGTCGTACTTCGTGACGGGGAGCGCGTGCAGGAATTCGCCGACAGCGCGACACCCGTGCGAACCATCGTCGAGAGCATGGTCGGACGCTCGCTTGACCGCTTGTTCCCGACGCTGCCGGTGCCGACCGATCGGCCAATACTTCAGGTGTCCGGGCTGAGTTCTCCGGCCAATTCGTTCCGCGACGTTACCTTCGACGTCAAGGGAGGAGAAATCCTTGGAATCGCCGGACTGGTCGGCGCCGGCCGCACGGAACTTGTCCGCGCCATTTCGGGAGCGGATCCGATCAGCGCAGGCTCGATCAGGCTGGAAGGCGAAGAACTTAGGCTGCGTGATCCTACGGACGCGATCGCCAAAGGGATCGTAATGGTTCCGGAAGACCGAAAGGACCAGGGCCTGGTCGTCGGTCACCGGATCGGCGAGAACATCATCTACGCCAACCTCGACAAGCTTGGCGGGCGTTGGATCACGCCGCGCGTCAAGCGTTCGTTCGCGGAAATAGCTGTCGCCAAGTTCGGCGTAAAAGGTCGCGCCGAGCAGTATGCCTCGGACCTGTCCGGCGGCAACCAGCAGAAGGTCGTGATCGCGAAATGGCTTATGCGCGATCCCAAGGTCGTTGTGCTCGACGAACCCACGAGAGGCATCGACGTCGGCGCCCGGGCGGGCATCTATGACATCATCGTCAATCTTGCGAAACGGGGCGTCGCGGTCATCGTCGTGAGCTCCGACCTCGAGGAAGTTCTCGGCGTGTCCAATCGCATTCTCGTGCTTGCCCAGGGAAAGCAAGCAGGCATTCTCAATCGTGACGAGGCAAATGACGTCTCGGTCATGGAGCTAGCTACAATCTAACAGACAGAGAAAGGAAGAGCGGTGTCCGACATCACTCTGAACGCCCCGAAGCTTTTCGACCTCAGCGGCCAGGTCGCCGTCGTCACCGGCGCCGGCAGCGGGATTGGGCAGCGCATTGCCATCGGCCTCGCACAGTGCGGCGCCGACGTCGCGCTGCTCGACCGTCGAACCGACGACGGGCTGGCCAATACCGCTCATCACATTCAGGCCACTGGCCGTCGTTCTATCCAGATCGCAGCTGACGTCACGAGCAAGTCTTCCCTTGGGGATGCGGTGGCTCGCATTGAGGCGGAACTCGGTGCACTGACACTTGCAGTCAACGCCGCAGGTATCGCCAACGCCAACCCCGCCGAGGAGATGGAGGAGGAACAATATCAGACGTTGATGGACATCAACCTGAAAGGGGTCTTCCTCTCTTGCCAGGCCGAGGCTCGCGCCATGTTGAAGAACGGAGGCGGGTCCATCGTCAACATCGCTTCCATGTCCGGCGTGATCGTCAATCGGGGACTGAGCCAGGCGCATTATAACGCTTCCAAGGCCGGCGTGATTCACATGTCGAAATCCCTGGCGATGGAATGGGTCGACCGCGGCATCCGCGTCAACACAATCTCGCCCGGATACACCGCGACGCCGATGAACACGCGCCCCGAGATGATCGATCAGACCAGACTCTTCGAAGAGCAGACGCCAATGCAGCGCATGGCGACGGTCGACGAAATTGTCGGTCCGGCGGTGTTCCTGCTGTCGAATGCGGCAAGCTTTGTGACGGGCGTTGACCTGCTTGTCGACGGCGGCTTTTGCTGCTGGTGATGTGATGAGAAAGTTGGTTGCCGGCAACTGGAAAATGTACGGTCTCGCTTCCTCCCTGGCTGAGATCGAGGCGCTGAAGGGGCTCACGGGCGAGGCGGCGTGCGATATCGTCGTCTGCCCGCCCTTCACGCTGCTAGAAAAGGCCGCCGAACGAGCAAAGGATTCGACCGTCGCTATTGGCGCGCAAGACTGCCACCGGCAGATTTCGGACGCCTATACTGGAGACGTGTCGGCGGAGATGCTCGTCGATCCAGGCGCACGCTTCGTAATTCTAGGTCATTCCGAACGTCGCGTATTCCACCACGAGACCGATGCCATGGTCGCGACCAAGGTCACCGCAGCTCGCACGGCCGGACTGACCGCAATCATCTGTGTCGGCGAGACCCGTAGTGAACGCGGTGACGGAAAGGCGATCGAAGTCGTTGGCGCACAGCTACGCGCGTCAGTTCCCGCGGGTGCTTCCAGTTCGAACCTGGTCATTGCATATGAACCGGTCTGGGCGATTGGAACCGGTCTGGTTCCGACCATAGAGCAGATCGAGGAGATCCATTCTTCGATAAGGCAGAGGCTCGAAGAGCTTGGCGAAGATCGGCGCAACGTAAGGATTCCTTACGGTGGCTCTGTGAAGGCCTCGAATGCCGCCGCCATCTTCGGGGCGGAAAACGTGGATGGAGCCTTGGTCGGAGGCGCATCGCTGAAGGCGACAGAGTTCGCCGGGATCATATCTGCAGCCGCTTGAAAGAAGGCGTGACGCACTTGGGCTGCTTTGCGGCCGCCCGACATCGTCAGGCACCGCGAAAGGAAGAGAGTATGAAACGCTTCGAAAACAAGACCGTCGTCATCACCGGAGGCAGCCGCGGCATCGGTGCTGGGATCGCCAAGCGCTTCGCAAGGGAAGGGGCCAATCTAGTGGTCTCCGCTAATGAAGAGTCGGTCCATGCGGTCGCCGAGCAGATCAAGGCCGATGGCGGCAATGCTGTCTCATTCGTCGGAGACGTCACCGACAAGGCTAGCGTAAAGGCCCTCTATGACGCGGCGGAGAAGGCTTTCGGCACCGTCGACGTGTCGATCCAAAACGCCGGCGTCATCACCATCGCGCGCATCGAAGACATGACGGAAGGCGAGTGGGACAAAGTCATGGCGGTCAACACGAAGGGCGTATTCTTGTGCGCACAAGAAGCAATTCTGCGCATGCGTAAGCATGGACGCGCCGGCCGCATCATCAACACCGCCTCCGGCCAAGCGCGCGAGGGCTTCGTCTATACGCCACACTACGCCGCATCGAAGATGGGCGTCGTCGGGATCACCCAGAGCCTCGCCAAGGAGGTCGCGACCGAAAATATCACCGTCAACGCCTTTTGCCCTGGCATCATCGAGACGGACATGTGGGCCTACAACGATCAGGCCTGGGGAAAGCTCCTCGGCAACTATGGCCCTGGGGAACTCATGAAGGAATGGGTCGAAGGCATTCCGATGAAGCGGGCAGGGTCGGGCGAGGACGTCGCCGGTCTCGTCACCTTCCTCGCCAGCGACGATGCTGCCTACATCACCGGCCAGACGATCAATGTCGATGGCGGCCTGATCATGTCGTAGCTTATTCGACAATGGGGAACGGTGCGTTCACGAGAAGAATCATATTCTCGATTGCTCGGCGGCTGGAAGCCTCTTGCAAAACAACGCATCGATCCCCTATGTTACTGGTGTTCTCAGGGCGGGGTGCAACTCCCCACCGGCGGTATCGAGGCAACTCGGAGCCCGCGAGCGCCTTCGTGGATAAACGGAGGGTCAGCAGATCCGGTGAGATGCCGGAGCCGACGGTTACAGTCCGGATGGAAGAGAGCAATGCAGACGATTCCGCTATATGGGCGGAACCGGACGCTTGTTCGCCCAAGGGAAAATGGTGGCTTTGACAGGCCATGCACGCCACTCACAACGGCTAACCCTTGAAAGGCAAGAAAGTGACGATTTCCAAAATTGACGATGCGGTGGCCGCGATTGCGCGCGGTGAAATTGTCGTCGTTGTCGATGACCGTGACCGGGAAAACGAAGGTGATCTCGTGATTGCGTCAGAGGCAATTACTCCGCAGGCGATCGCGTTTATGATGAACCACGCACGTGGCCTCATCTGCGTCGCGATGGAAGGCGAAAGGCTCGATGAGCTCGATATCCCTCTAATGGTGCCGCGCAATACCGAAGTGCTCAAGACCGCCTTCACTGTTTCCGTGGACTATATTCCGGAAACGACGACCGGGATATCTGCTGCCGACCGTGCCGCAACCGTGCAAGCGCTTGTCACTGGTGGCTCACGTCCGGAGGACTTCGCGCGGCCGGGGCATATCTTCCCGCTTCGAGCTCATTCTAATGGGGTTCTTTCCCGTCCTGGCCATACCGAAGCTGCGGTAGATCTCGCCAAGCTTGCTGGTCTGGTTCCATCGGGCGTAATCTGCGAAGTGGCCAACGACGACGGTACGATGTCGCGATTACCGGAACTCGAGGCGTTTGCTGAGCGCCATCGCCTCCATCTCGTTACGATCGAAGACTTGATAGCCTATAGAACCGCGATGACCTTATCCGAGAGAGCGGCTTGAACTTTCGTAGAGATCGCGTTCGGTTGGGATGCGATCTCTCCCTTGAATCGGCGCCCGTACTCATGGGTCGGCATTTCGCCCCATTCTCGGACCCACTGAGGACGCGCAAGGGCCTGGACGATCGTCGAGTACGTTGCCGCAAGTACCGGTGTGCCGGTGACGCCCAGCCTGTCACATTACGGGCTGTCCTTATCTCTTCAGGTTGACGAGCAAGTCCATGATGTCGGAGCCCGTTTGGACATCTTGGAATTGGCCGTGTAGGAACGCTGGCCTCGATCATTTCGGTCAATTCGCCGGCGAGATCGACGTTCGAACTTTCCAGCGCACCCGATTGGATGGAGCCAAGGCCATTCGATTGCGGAAAACCGGTGAACGTCACGCCAGAGGCGCCTGGACGCCTTCAATCCCTGAAATCATCTATTATTTTCTGTGGCCGTTGAACTTCGATCCCCAACGGTTACACCGCAAAACCGTGGAAAGTCCTGCCAGCGTTCGCTTTTAGTGGCAAATGGTTGACGTTGTTTCGAATGTCGTGATTTGTAGCCTGCGCGTAGTCGTGCAGGTCAATGCATCCGGCGCCCGACCACTTTGGGCGCCGATCGAGGAGATGATCGCGAGGATATTCCGCATTGACCGGGGCGGCGACGATCAGGCAATCCTTGTCCGGACGATTGTCAGGGACTCGTCTGGTGTTCCCGAACTGGCGGAAGCGCTGGGTACAAACGAGGTTCTTCGCTCCAGGCAAGACCTGGCCGAATGGCTAAGCGGGCAGGTCGAGAAAGGCTTGCTGCGCCTCGACGACCCGCTGAGTGGTGCGCGCCTGTTAATGGACATGATCTTCGGAGGCATGGAACCGCCCGATGGATAGAGCAGCCCGGAGCAGAAGATGGAACAGCTTCGGCTGTGCATCATGGTTTTTATGAGAGGGACAGCACCTTGATTTTTGGGTACGCATAAGTACTACGGTAAGGCTTTGGTGACCTTTCATCACCTCCGCACCGCCTCGATCGCGGCGACGTCGATTTTCCTCATCGTGATCATGGCTTCAAACGCGCGCTTTGCTTTGTCGGTGCCAGTCCGGACCCGCCTCAAAGGACAATTTGGAGATTGCTCGAAAGAGCGTGGTGTCTCCACAGTTGCCTCGAGAACGACACGGGCCGTCATGACATCGCCTGACACGATCCTAGATACATCAGTCGTCAATTCGAAATCCGACCTTCATTACCACTTGGTAGTGTTCTACCGCGCCATCCTTGATGTGACCTCGAATTTGATCGACTTCGAACCAATCGAGATTTCGCATCGTCTTCGAGGCTCGCGCGATTGCGGTCTCAATAGCCTCTGTGACCGATACTTTTGAACTGCCGATAAGTTCCACCTTTTTGTATACATGATCGCTCATTCGATCCTCCGGTTTCGGCGCTGGCGGCTCAATCCTAATGGCCGCTCACCTGCGACCAGTATTCGAGCGTGCGTTCTGTCTGCTTTGGCTTGATCAAGCCAAGGATCAGATAATAATCTCTTGATGTCAAATGCGCCGAGTTCAGACTACGAGACGAGGCGATCGGACAGTTTTGGTTGGCGACCAACGTTCAGATCAAACTTCCAAAAGTGCGATCATCGTTGATGAAAATGCGTCGAAGAGGGCTACCATGCGACAGAACAAGCAGGGTCTGACATACCTGACACCGGTCCCACCGTTGAGCAGCCGCCAAGCCGGTATGCTCGCGTGTCGAGATTAGAACCTACGCAGTCGGCTCGAAAGGCCCGGAATGCGGCCATCAAAGCAGGCATCCACATTGCCACTTATTGCTAGCAGACGAGGGACTCTGAGATGATGAAATTGCGTTTGATAAGGATCTTCATGCTAGCCTTGCCGGCCATGCTTGTATCAGTAGCAGCTCGGGCGGACACGCTTCAGCTCTCGAAAGTTGATCGCAAAATTGAGAGCCACATTCAACGCGGCAACACGAGGCAGAACGTTCAATGCCTCGCTTACATACTGAAGGACTTTCAGGAGCGAAAAATCCGCAAGTCAAAGATCTACGTGACATTCGACGATCCGAACATTGACGGCATCGGCGTCGGACTAGTCGAAACGGACGAGAACTACACTTGCGAAGCCGGCGAACTCCGAGCCTGGGAAGCGAATGAATACCAGCTTGTGAAGACATTTTAGCAAGTGATTCAATATTGTCCGCACAAATTGACCCAGCACGGCA
Organism: Rhizobium favelukesii; assembly: GCF_000577275.2. Lineage (NCBI taxonomy): Bacteria > Pseudomonadati > Pseudomonadota > Alphaproteobacteria > Hyphomicrobiales > Rhizobiaceae > Rhizobium > Rhizobium favelukesii. The sequence continues at coordinate 692,195 of NZ_HG916854.1, read as the reverse complement.
GCCCGATTGCCAAGCAGCGGGGACGCGGCCGACGAACAACGCCTTCTGTCACGACGCTCGGGCGGAGCGATAATCCAAACCATCGACAAGCGGCGGCCGGCAACGTCTTCAAGGTGCCCTGTGCGCACGCCCAAATACCAACCGAATATAGCTGGTGACCTGGCAAGGTGAGACCGGCCTGGACGGCAAACAGCGGCAAGACTTCCAAGGGTAGGATGGGGAAGGCCGGTCGGCCTGATACGTTACGAAGCGGCAGGCCCGATGAGGGAGAATGGCTGTGGAGCGGCAATGGACCGGAGGTGCAAGAGCCGCTGCTTGCCCATCAGGGGCTTTGTACCTACCTGTCGGATAGCCGACGACGATTATGATACGATGATAGCGAATGACGGGTCGAGCCGTATATACGCAAATACTAAACGGAAGCCCGGGAATTCTAGAGGGCTGGAAAGGGCGCAACTACCGCAACAATCTCTCGTGTGAGTGTGAGAAATCACCATCGCCTTAGTTGGAATGTAACATGGTTCATCAACGATAGCCCTTGTTCGGCCCGACTTGACCGTCACGGTGCGAAAGAGTGAGACTTTTCTCGGGCGCCCCCCAGAGCGCCTGGTGGTCTCCAGCACGGGCGCCGTTCTCTACGAAGGAGACCCCCGACGCGAAAGATGCAGGAAAATACCCTTATCGTTTATCTCGGCGATGCGTGCGAAGACGCGGTCGATAACCTCGCCAATGGTTCCGCTGCCGGCGTAGAATTCGTGCAGCGATGCGATATCGAAGGCCGGTGCGCCGGTCATGCTATTTCCTCTTCCAGGATTTTCACGGGCCGATCCCACTGGATCAGCACGACGCAGCCGGTGTCGCTCCAGACGGAGTGTTCCGTGCCTGCTGCATTGACGATGTAACTGCCGCGGCCGTAATCGCCGGCTTCGTCGGATTGCATGCCTTCCAGAACCAGGATGGTTTCGAGACCTTCATGGCGATGCCGCGGAACCGAGGCGCCAGCCTCGTATTTCAAGAGGGCGACACCCGGCTGGTCGCCTTCGAAGGGACGGATCCAGTGGATTGTGACATCCCCTCGAAATGGACCGAATGTCAGGTCTTTCCAGGCGTCCGGACTCAACAATTCACGCGTTGTCTCAGGCATGGCCGATTACCTCCAATATGTCGTCCACATGCGCGGTCCAACCGACGATCGCGCCCTGGGCGCGGATCATGGCGATGGCGGCCTCCTTGAATTCGGGAAAATAGCTCTCGGTTGCCTCTTCGGCGAGAAGGCACTCATATCCGCGATCGTTGGCTTCTCGTATTGTCGTCTGTACGCAGACCTCGGTGGTGACACCCGCAAAGACGAGCTGGCTGATGCCCTTCGCTTTCAGGACGTCGCCGAGTTCGGTCGCATAAAACGCACCTTTTCCCGGCTTCTCGATCACGATCTCGCCGTCGATCGGGGCAAGCTCGGGCAGGATCGCCGTGCCGGCCTCGCCGGCAATCAGGATCCGGCCCATCGGTCCGTCGTCGCCGATCCTGAGGCTCGGCTTGCCGCGATCGCGCTTGGCAGACGGGAGATCGGAAAGATCAGGCTTGTGGCACTCCATCGTGTGAATGACCGGCAGCCCGGCATCGCGAAACCCTTGAAGCAGTCGCTTGACGTCCGGGACGATCTTCGCGACCCGGCTGACATCATTGCCGAGGCTCGCGCCGAAGCCGCCCGGCTCGGCGAAATCGCGCTGCATATCGATCACGATGAGCGCCAGCTGGTCGCGTCTTGTTGGAAAGGCAAAAGGTTGCGCCTTGATCTCAAACATCATCAGTGATGCCCTGCCATATGCGCACCGATAACGGAAATGTCGGCCGCTCTCGCTGCGGTTTCATAGACGAGCTTGCCTTCCGAGATGACCATGATGCGGTCCGACATCTCCAGCAACTCGTCGAGGTCTTCAGACAGTAGCAGCACCGCTGCGCCGGAGTTGCGCGCTCTCATGATGCGGGCGCGAATTTCCGCCACGGCCGAGAAGTCGAGGCCGAAACATGGGTTGGAAACGATCAGAAGATCGACCTCTCCCGTCAGCTCGCGTGCCAGAACCGCCCGCTGCACGTTGCCGCCGGACAGTGCCGCAATTGGCGATGCAGACGAGGCGGTCTTGACCTTGAAGTCGGCGATCAGGTCCGTCGCACGCTTCTTCATCCTGCCCTTGTTGAGCCAGATCGCGTCCTTGCCATCCCGTTTCAGATCGAACGTACGGAAGGCCAGGTTCTCGCTCACGGTCATGCGTGGTGCGCAGGCATTCTGCAGGGGTTCCTCCGGTATGAACCGCACATTGTTCCTGCGCGTTTCCAGCCGCGTTGCGCCGTAGGCACCGCCGTTTACCAGCACGCTGCCTGTCTCAGTCGGCCGCTGACCGGCAAGGATCTCCGTCAACTCCTTCTGGCCGTTCCCCGATATGCCGGCGATGCCGACGATCTCGCCGGAGCGAACCATCAGGCTCTCGATCTCGATCGTCTTCAGCCCGGAGCGGTCAGGCGCCTTGACCTTCTCCACCTTGAGAACGGGTTTCGCCATTTCGGATACCGGCACGCGCGTGTCGAGTTCGGCGAGCTTGACGTCGCCGATCATCATGGAAGCCATCTTCGCCGTCGACAATTCGCCAACCTTGCCGCCGCCGACCAGCTTGCCGCGCCGCAGGATCGAGACGGCGTCAGCGAATTTTGTAACCTCATGGAACTTGTGCGAGATCATCAGCACGGTCAGCTCGCCGCGCTCCGTCATGCCGCGCACGTGCCCGAGCATTTCGTCCGCCTCGGCCGGCGTCAGCACAGATGTCGGCTCGTCCAGCACGAGGAAGCTACGGCCGAGGTAGAGTTGCTTGACGATTTCCAGCTTCTGCTTTTCGCCGGCCGCGAGTTCGCTGACGGGGCGATCGAGCGGAATCTTGAACGGCATCCGCACCATGAAGGCGGCGAGATCCTTGCGCTCCTTGGCCCAGTTGATCACCGTCGGCACTGCTGCGCGGCTTATGACCAGGTTCTCGGCACCTGTGAGCGATGGCACCAGCGTGAAATGCTGGTAGACCATGCCAAGACCATAGGTCGCGGCGTCCTTGGGCGAGGTGACCGCCGCCTCACGGCCATCAACTGAAACCAAACCGGAGGTCTGGTGATAGAAGCCCATAATGCATTTGACGAGCGTCGATTTGCCCGCGCCGTTCTCGCCGAGAAGCGCGTGAAAAGTGCCGGCCGGAATGTCGATCGATACATGGTCCAGCGCCGTGAAGCTGCCGAACCGCATGGTCATGTCGAGGGTTTGGATGCCGACGGCCTTGCCGGCCTTCGGAAGAGGCGTATCGCGTACGATGCTCACTTCAAATCTCCTTTTCGACGATGATTGCGACCGGCCCGCCGCCCGGCGGCCCCTGATGTTCAGCTCCGCCCGAGACGTACAAGTCGGTCATACCGAAGATGCCGGCGAGCACGCCGCCGACGAAGGCGCGGGCGTGACGCGTGCCGGCGATATCGGAATCATTCAGCATGGTGTGACGTCTGCCGCCGACCTGACCCGATGGGTCAGGCTCTGCTTTGGCCAGTACCGCCGCCAGCTTGCCGTCAGCCGGCAGGCGCTCCCAGGCGGCGCGAACGGATCGCGTGTCGATTGCGTCGTGCATGACGGCATGGTCGATGGCAAGTGGCCCCGACCATTTCGCGCTCATGCCCAGCACGATGATTTCATGATCGAGGAGTTCGACGCCAGCGGAAGCGGAGGCACACCGGGAATAGAGGTCGAAGCGGCTGCATATGTCACTGTCGGCAATCGCGTCGATCTCGAGCTCGCCGAGCGCCACGGCGACGCCGAGGGCGGAGGCGCCGCGTGACAACGCCATCGATTTCAAGGTGTCGCGCGTCGCGGTCGTCTTGCCCGCTGCTTCCGCGTCCGCAATCCGTTGCGAGGTAAGCAGCGGGCATTTGATCTGCACGAAATGAACGTCTGCGACATCCTCGATGCCGGCATCCCGGATCGCCTCGGTCACCGCAGCCGCGACCATGCAGACCTGTTCGCGCCGGCCGAGATGTTCAGGCGGCAGGGCAGCGGTCCGCGCCACGCCGATCGCGAGCGCTCCTTCTCCGGGCTCATTGACCTGCTCGCGCGCAAACACGGTCCAGTGCGGCGAAAGCGCACCTTCCGTGCCGCCCGACATGATGATCGACACGCCTTCGACATTGTGTTTTCCGAACAGCCGCTCGAAGCTCTGGGTCGCGTAGCCGCGGGTGAAATCGTTGACGCAGCCGTTCCCCTCGGTCTTGCCGAGCACGGCGACCACATTGCCGACGTCAATGCGGTCAGCAAACAATGCCTCGACGAGGGATACATCGTCCGGGCCATCTGCCGGTACGCGAAAGACATGGGCACGCAAGGAAGGCATCAGGGGAGCGCCTCGATCAGAATGGCCGAATTGGAGACGGAACCGAAGACGCCGCCCTGCATCTTCACCATCTTGATGGCGGCGAGGTGATTGCCGTAGTCGGTGGCGCCGCAGCAGTCCTCGACAAGCAGGCACTCGAAGCCGCGGTCGTTCGCCTCACGCATCGTCGTGTGGACGCAGACATCAGTGGTGATGCCCGTCAGGATGATGTTCTCGATACGCTTCTGGTTGAGGATGAGTTCCAGGTCCGTCGCGCAGAAGGAACCTTTGCCGGGCTTGTCGATGATGATCTCGCCCTCGATCGGCTTCAGTTCGTCGATGATATCCCAGCCGGGTTCGCCACGGACGAGGATGCGGCCGCAGGGGCCGGCGTCGCCGATGCCGGCGTTGATGCGCTGCGAGCGCCAGCGTTTGTTCGCGGGCAAATCGGCGAGATCCGGCCGGTGGCCCTCCCGGGTGTGGATGACGTGGTATCCCTTGGCGCGCATGGCCGCGAGCACCTTTTTGATCGGCTCGATCGGCGCGCGCACCAGCGACAGGTCGTAGCCCATGTGATCGACATAGCCGCCCGGACCGCAGAAGTCAGTCTGCATGTCGATGATGATGAGCGCCGTGTTATCGGGCCTTAATGCACCATTGTAGGGCCAGGCATAGGGATCGGCATTGATATAGTGTCCCTTGGTTTCGACCAACGCGTCCATCGTCTTCTCCTATTCCCCTGCAAGCTTGAATGTTTCCCCATAGCGCCTTGCCGGCTTGTCGAAGCCGCAAGACGTGCCATCGGTGACCGTGACCTCATCCTCCCAGGGCAGCCGGTATCGGCCAGCGATGAGGTCGTGCATGTAGGTGTAAGGGGCATCGCCCGCGCCGCCGGCAACAGCGGCGTAGCCGCGGTGGCCGAACTGGTAGATGTTGTTCTCCACGCCCCAGTTGCGCCGTGCCTCTCGCACCAGGTCTGGCCGCACTTCGGCGGTGATGATCTCATTCGGCGGCCGGACCTGCCGTGGGCGATGATCGTGCCGTCGAAATTGCAGATCATGCCTTCGCCCATAGAGTCGAATGTGCCATCCGAACCACACATGCAGACGCTGGCGGTGACCATGAGATTGCAGAAGGCGTTTGACTGGTTGGTGAACTTCCAGCTCTCGCGGATCGGAGCCGTATAGCCTGCCGTCCGGATCATGATCTCGGCGCCCTTGTAGGCGCATTCTCGCGCCATTTCCGGGAACATACCGTCATGGCAGATGATGAGCGCCAGTTTCACGCCCCGAGGGCCGTCGATGACGGGAATGCCGATATTGCCAGGCTCCCAGGGCTCGACCGGAACCCAGGGATGCATCTTGCGATAGTAAAGCTTCAACTCGCCGGCAGCGTCGATGACGATGCCGGAATTGTACGGCATCCCGTCAGGATTGTGCTCCATGATGGAGAAGCAACCCCAGATGCGGTTGTCGCAGCAGGCCTTCTTGAAGGCAGCCACCTCTGGCCCATCGAGCGAGCACATGATCTCCGGATTGATAGCCATCGACAGGCCATGCAGCGCATATTCCGGGAAAACGACCAGATCCAAGCCCGCCTGGTTGCGCCGCGCCTTGGCGACCAGATCGACGATCACCTGCGTCTGTCGCGCAAGGTCGTCGTTTGTCACCGTAACCGGAAGCTGCAGTTGGACGAGACCGATGCCGACGCCATGTTCGGACTTGTTGAGACCGCCGAGACCATTCATGGCAGATCCTTCATTTCGTGAGCGACAATGCGCCGGGCGCTCCGGCAAGCGAGCGGGTGGGCGAGGAGGTGGCGATCAGAATGACAAGCGTCAGCACGTAGGGTGCCGCGTAGAACAGGTAGTAGCCCTGTGTGACGCCGACCGACTGCAGGGCAGGGCCCAGAGCACCTGCGCCACCGAACAGAAGCGCCGCCAGAAAACAACCGATCGGGTTCCAGCGCGCGAAGATCACCAGCGCCACCGCCATCAGGCCCTGCCCGGAGGAAATGCCTTCGTTCCATGAGCCGGGGTAATAGAGCGAGAGATAGGCTCCGCCAACGGCGGCAAGCGATCCGCCGACGGCTGTGGCGAGCAGACGCACGCGGTCTGGGCTAATCCCCATCGCACGCGCCGCATCGGTGCTGTCGCCGACGACGCGCAACACAAGTCCGATACGTGTGTTCCTGAACGCCCACCACAAAAAGAGCGCAAGTATGCCGCCCAGAATGAAAAGCACGTTGATGTTCAGGGCCGCCTGAAGTTGCGGAAGATTGGACCAGGCGCCGAACGGGATCGACGGCAGATGCGGCGCTGCCGGCTGGATGAAGGGCTTGCCAAGGAAGAAGGCGAACCCCAGTCCAAACTGCATCATGGCGATGCCGATCGCGATGTCGTTGACCTTCGGCCACTTGCAGATCCAGCCGTGTCCCAGCCCGAAGATGGCGCCGGTCGCCATGGCCGCCAGCACGCCGAGCCAGGGCGAACCGCTGAGGACAGCGATCGCATAGGCGGTCATCGCGCCGAAGACCAGCGTCCCTTCCAGCCCAAGATTGATACGGCCGGATCGCTCGGTGATTGTCTCGCCAAGGCTGACAAAGATGAAGGGCGTCGAAACGCGAATCGCGCCCGCGAAGATGGCTATGGGTACGCCCCAGATGCCGATGCCGGTCGCTTCCATCAGGCGCTCCTTTTCCAGAGGTCGGGATTGAAGACCTTGAAACGGCCGTAAAACGTCTCGCAGAAGAGGATGACGACGAAGAGCGTGCCCTGCAGCACCAGTACGGTCGCATCAGGCAATGCCATGCGGCGCTGGATCAGGCCGCCCGACGCATCGATGCCGCCAAGCAAGATGGCGACCGGAATAATCGCCAGCGGATTGTGCCGCGCCAAGAAGGCGACGAGGATGCCCGTATAGCCATAGCCCGCTGCAAGCGAGGCATTGGCACTGCCTTGGACGGCGGCAACCTCGATCATTCCGGCAAGGCCGGCAAAGCTGCCGGCGATCGCCGTGAAACCGACGATCAGGCGGCCGACAGGCAACCCCTGGATCTGTGCGGCGCGAACGTTGCCGCCGGCGATGCGCGCCGCAAAACCGTAGCTCGTCACCTCGATCAACACCCAGGACGCGATGCAGGCGATGACGCCGATCGCGAGCCCCCAATGCACGTCCATCCCAGGTATTTTGCCGAGCATGTATTCGGCGGGCAGGGGAGACGTGGAGGGTTTGTTCAGGCTCGCCGGGTCGCGCAGCGGGCCTTCGACGAACTGGTTCATCAGAGCGATGGCGATATAGGCGAGCAGTAGCGAGGAGATCGTTTCGTTGACGCCGCGATAGTGTCGCAGGAAGCCCGCAAGGCCAATCCAAATGCCGCCGACGATCATGGCTGCCGCAGCCATCAGCAGCAGGACGAGGAGGGCCGGCAACGTTCCGACGAACGGTAACGCGGCGGCCGCAGCAGCAACGCCACCCAACACCACGGCACCCTCGCCGCCAATGATGACGAGCCCCAAACGAGCCGGCAAGGCGACACACAATGCTGTCAGAAGAAGCGGAGCCGCCCGGCTAAGGCTGTTCTCGATCGAGAACCAGCTGCCGAAGCCGCCCGTGTACATCAGTCGGAACAAGGTGGCCGGCGATTTGCCGATCACCAGAATGAAGATGGAGAAGAGTACCAGCCCGAAGAGGATCGCGCCGAAACTGATGACAATCGGTTCCGCCCGCCGTGCCAGCCACTCGAGGATAGGTCTGAGCACGGACGATCGTTCGGACGCGATGGATATTGCGGAAGTGTTCGCCTCGACTGTCATGACGCTTCTCCCTCAGGCTTAAGCCGTGGATCCGACGATGCCTTCCACGAGGTAGCCCATGCTCTCGAGCTCGATGGCGTCTTCGGCATAGCTCTTGTCGGCCGCAACGACGACGTTGCCCTTGTTGTCCTTGATCGGCCCCTTGAAGACGGAGAACTTGCCGGTCATCATCTCGGCGAACGTGGCGTCGAACTTCGTACGGCCTTCCGCCGGCACGGCAGGCCCGAGCGGGCTCATCTTGACGAAGCCGTCTTTGAGGCCGCCGCGCACGAAGTTGCCGAGCTTTTCGCCAGCCTGCGCCTTCTTGGCGAAACCGGTGTAGACGTTGCCCCACGCCCATTCGGCGCCGGTCAAATACTTTTCAGGTGCCAACGGGCTCTGGTTTGCATGGTAGCCGCAGACGAAAGCGCCGCGACCGGCAGCCGTTTCGACGACCACCTTCGGGCTGTCGACGTGGCAGGTGATTACATCTGCGCCCTGGTCGATCAGCGCGTTGGTGGCCTCTGCTTCTTTAACGGCCAGCGACCATTCGCCGGTGAAAATGACCTGGCAGGTGATCGACGGATCGACCGAGCGCGCGCCAAGTAGGAAGGCATTGATATTCTGCAGCACCTGCGGAATGGGCTTGGCGGCGACGAAGCCGATTTTCTTGCTCTTTGAGGTGTAGCCGGCCGCGACACCGTTGAGATACTGGCCCTGGAAAATGTAGCCGAAATAGGAACCCGTGTTCGTAGCGTTCTGTCCTTCCTGCCAGAGCCCGCCGCAGTGGCGGAACTGAATGTCGGGGTACTTTGCGGCCATCGCCAGCATATGCGGGTCGAAATAACCGAATGATGTCGGGAAGATCAGCGTCGCACCGTCGAGGTTAATCATCGACTCCATGGTCTTCTGGACATCGACCGTCTCCGGCACATTTTCTTCCTCGACGATCGTCACGCCAGGCAACGCCTTCAGGGCGGCCGCACCTTCGGCATGCGCCTGGTTGTAGCCGTAGTCGTCCTTGGGTCCGACATAGATGAAGCCGACCGTCAGCGCGTTCTGGGCAATGGCACGGCCCGGCAGCAGGCCGGGCGCCAGGGTCAGTGCGCCGGCAGCGGATGCTTGCAAGAAATGGCGACGGTTCATGGAAAGGAGTTTGGTCATCGGAATGCTCCTTGCGGCGAGTGCCGGTTCGAAAAAACGTTGCAAGAAACTGTATGCAATGGCCATGCCAAGCCATAAGTAACTGAATATAAATGAAAAACTTTACAAGTATGTCTTGACATGTGCAAACTGTATGCAGTTTCATGGAACTGATGAACAAAAAATAACCGGTGATTAATTCTAGTGCCAAATCCGTAAGCCGGGCTGCCCTACGACCCTTCCAGCGCCTCCGTTTAATATCTTAAAAATACAGGGTAATTGACTTTTTTTCGCGGTAAGTGCATCTGTATACAGTCGACAAATGCAGAACTCTTCCGTGTCACAGATTAAGCGCAAGCAACTAACGAGGGCGGGCACCACCGTGGAACAGATGGTGCGCGCCATAGCGGACATGATCGTAACCGGGGTTTTCGCTCCAGGTGAAAGAATGGATGAGCTCTCGCTGGCCACCCGCTTCGACGTTTCCCGGACACCGGTCCGGGAAGCGCTGCGCGAACTCGGCGCCATGGGGCTGGTTGATCGCGAGCCGAACCGAAGCGCCGTCGTTGCAAATGTAACGGAAGGCTATCTCCACTCCATGTTCGAGGCGATGTCAGAACTGGAAGCCATCTGCGCGCGCCTGTCGGCCGAACGCATGACAGTCGAGGAGCGGCGTTTTCTAGAGCTCGCGCACCGGGCATCGGCAAAACTCGTGCATGCGGGTGCCGATGAAGACTATGCCTCTTACAATACCGAATTTCATACGCGCCTCTATCGCGGGGCTCACAACGATCACATATTCGAGCTGGTGACGCAGACCCGTGCACGATTGGCGCCGTTCCGTCGCGCGCAGTTCAGGTTGCCGGGGCGCCTTGCCCGATCCTATGATGAACACGACGTCATCGTGACGGCGATCATGCGGGGGGAGGCAGCGGCAGCCGGCCAGGCGGCGTATTCCCATGTTGCGATCGTTAGCGATGCCAGCATCGTCTTTGCGTCGACCAAAGGAAATTGATTCCTAAGTATTTCCAGGACTGCAACCCTTGTTTCGCATGGATGTTTTATGAAAAGCGTATTCAATCCGCCCTCTGTCCGCACGCCCTTCGGGAACTACAATCATGGGCTGCTGGTGCCCCCAGGTGCGTCGCTTCTCGTCACATCGGGTCAGCTCGGGATCGGCGTTGATGATGTAATCCCGAAGGATGTGACTGCTCAGGCAGAACTTTGCTTCAAGGCGATCGATGCGATCCTCGAAGAGGCCGGCATGACCTTTGCGGACGTCATACGCATCTCTGGCTATGTCACAAAGAGAGAAGATTTTCCGGCCTATATGGCGGTGCGCGATCGCTATACGCTTGAGCCCAAACCTGTCTCGACGCTTATTGTCGTCGGCGGGTTTACACGGCCGGAGTTTCTGGTCGAAGTTGAGGTAACCGCAGCCAAGGTGGTTTGATCGGGAAACGCCGGAGCTTAAGCCGCAGTTTGACCCTGCGGGTTTGTGGTATCAGAACCGCTCCATTGTCGCCTTCACCTTGCTGAGAAAGGCGGCCCGCGTCTGGTCGGTGCAGTTGTTCATGTCGTAATGCGCCAGAAAGGTCACCGGTCGCACCGGATTGATCTGCGCACGCAGCACCCGCTTGACGATCTTTTTCGGCGGATTACCGGCAACGAAGGCGCGGAAAGGTGTCGCGCCGTAAGTCAGCACCGCACCGAGCTTGCGGATATAGCGCAGTCGAGATTCCACCTTGCCGTTGACGAGTTCGAAGGAAACGCCGGGAAGCCAGACGCGGTCGAAATAGCCTTTCAAGATTGCCGGGAAGCCGAAGTTCCAGACCGGCGTGACGATCACCAGGCCCTCCGCTCGCTTCAGCCGATCGACATAGTCCTTCACCAGCTCCGTATTCTGGGGATAGTCGTGATAGACCATTCGGTCGTGGCGGGAGAGCACGGGATCGAAGTTCTCCGCGTAGAGATTGCACTCATCGACCTCGTGTCCCGCCGTCTTCAAGCTTTCCAACGTTTGCCGGTAAAGCGCGTTGCCGTAGCTCGACTCCACCGGATGCGAGTGAAGGACGAGCACTCTCATGTGGCCTCCATCACCGCGGCAAGTCCGGGAAACAGGTAGTTCTTACCCGACGAGAAGTCGAAGTTCGGATTCTCCCAGGCGATCATCTTGCCGGGATTGAGCAGTCCCTGCGGATCGGTCTCATGCTTGAAGGCAAGCTGAACCTTGTCCGTCTGCTTCATGCCGCCTTCTTCCAGCGTGTAGCGATGCGGGTTGAAGATCGGGCAGCCATGATCCTGATGGATCTTGATGATCTCCCCCAGCCGCTCCTCGGTCGTATAGCGCACCAGCGGGAGACCCGAGCATTGGATCTGGCCGTCGAACTTGATGAATTCGAGATGGCCGGGCACTTCGTCGCCGAAGATTTCGACCATCTTGGCGACCTTCGCCACATGGTCCGGTCCGGGATATTGGACCTGCAAGTATGTAAAGGTTGGGTCGACCTTCAGCGCGCGCAGCGTCGTATGGTTCCAGGCAAGCTCATAGGCGTGGGGAATGCCCTTCATGCTCGCGACCTTGTCGGAGCGGAAGATGATCTCGCCCTTCTGGGCTGCGGTGAAGGCGGCGAACGCATCCATCGAGTGCGGTGCGATCATCAGCACCACAACCGACTGGCCCTGGCGAATATAGGGTTTGTGGCGGGTAAAGTATTCGTGCGGAATGGGCGCGGCGATCGGCGCGATCTCCTTGACGAGTATGCCGTTGCATTTTGCCAATGCGTCTGAATAGCGCGCGGCCGCCATGAAATCGTCGTAGCCCACCAGCACGTCCACCCAGTCATAGGCCGGTGCAAGTGGCATTTCGATTTCGGTGATGATGCCGTTGGTGCCATAGGCGTGGCTGACCTTTTGCAGATCCCAGCCGGTGAGATCGAGCACCCGCGGCTCTGCCTCCATGGTGACGACACGCAGCCGGATGATGTTGCCGATATCGCGCAGTCCTCCCCAGGTGATCGACCCGACGCCGCCCGAACCGCCGGCAATGAAGCCACCGATCGTTGCCGTTTGTGCCGTCGACGGATGGAAGCGAAGCTCCTGGCCTGAATGAGCCTTGGTCTGCCTGTCGACTTGGGCGATCACGATGCCGGGCTCGCAGATCACCCGACCAGGATGGATTTCCTTGATCTTATCCATGGCGGCAAGGTTGAGCACGATCCCGCCGGAGAGCGGCATGGCCTGACCGTAATTGCCGGTGCCGGCGCCCCGCGGCGTCACAGGAACGCCATGCGCGAAGGCGATCTTGAGGGTTTGGATCACCTCGGCTTCGTTCTTGGGCGTCACAACGAGATCGGCGGTCACGCCATCGAGCTGCGCCTTCAGGATCGGAGAATACCAATAGAAGTCGCGGCTCTTCTGACGCACGAGCGCCGGATTGTCCTCGACCGCAATGCCTTCGAGTTCTTTCTTGATCTTCTGGTAGTCCGGCATGTCAGGCTCCAACGACGCTATCGAGTTCACGGTAGTCCGGCAGGCTGCGGTCGATCACCTTGCCGCGGCGTAGCACCACGCGGTCAGACTGCGGACGGGAAAGAAATTCGCTCCAGCGACGCGCACTGAAGAGGACGAGATCGGCGGGCCTGCCGGCGCCGATGCGGCTGAGATCGTGGCGTCCGGCAATGTCGGCGGGGGAGGTGGTTATGACACGCGCCGCCGTATCGAGCGGATGGTCGAGGTGAAGAATGCGCACGGCTTCGCGGAACACCTCGACCGCATCGAGGTCGCCATAGGCATAGAATGGATCGCGTGTATTGTCGGATGCGACTGCTGTTGGGATGCCGGCAGCAGCGAGCTCCTTGAACAGCGTCACGCCGCGCCAGCGCGGTGTGCGGTTGGGATAGCGATCCTGCAGATAGGCATTGCACATCGGCAGCGAGATGATCGAGATGCCGGCTTTAGCGACCAGCTCCACGGTGCGCTCGGCTACTCCATCGTCCTGTCTGGCAAGCGAGCAGCAGTGGCCGGCCGTCACCGCGCCGTCAAAACGGTTCCGGAGAACCGCCTCGGCGATCGCCTTCAAAGTCTCCGCGCCGGGGTCATCCGTCTCGTCGACATGAAGATCGATGTCGAGGCCGTTCTCCGCCGCCGCATGAAAGAGCGTATCGAGCTGCCATGCGAGGTTCGGCCCCATCTTGGTGACGCCACCGATCAGACCGCCCGCATTGCGCACGACGGCGACGAGATCGGCGAAATACGCCTCATCCACCATGTCGTCCATCGGGAAGAGGGCGACGGCCTGCAGCGCGATCTTGTCCCTCCAGGTTTGCCTCACCTCGGAAAAGACATCGAAGGAAATGCGATGTTGGGGGGAAGCCGCGTCGAGATGCGTGCGGATCAGGCTCGTCCCGTGCGCATAGGCCGACCGCAGGGAGAACTCCATGCGCTTGCGCACATCATCGGCCGACCAATGCGCTTCGCGATCGGCGCCGACCGCCTGCAGGGCACCCATGAAAGTACCGTCCGGATTGCTGCTGCGTCCCCAGATATGTCCCTTGTCGAGGTGCGTGTGGACATCGGCAAAGCATGGCCAGACCATCCCTTCGCGCAGGTCGGATTTCGCCAATTCCTGCGGGGCACTGCCGGCGGGCAGGACCGCGGAAAAAAGACCGTCTTCGATGACGATATCAGCACGCACAAGGCCTTCCTTTGCCGGCGCATTGAAACCTTCGACGGCAACGACGGGCAGCGTCGCATTGCTCAGCACGAAGCGACCGGCGTTCGGAGGCGACATGAAGGAGTACGTCATCAGTTTTCCCGCTTGAGGCTGCTCTCATGCCAGCGATGCAGGCTGAGCCAGGAGATGAAAGAGGTGATCGCGAAGATCGCTACCCCGAGCAGCGAGAGCATCAGCAGGGCGGCGAAGAGGCGAGGGATGTTCATGCGGTACTGCGCTTCCAGAAGTCGGAAGGCCAGGCCGGAGCCCGCACCTGCCGAACCCGCAGCAAACTCGGCAACGACGGCGGCAATTAGCGCCAGGCCCCCACCGATGCGCAAGCCGGTCATGAAATAGGGCTGCGCCGCCGGCAGCTTGAGATACAGCAGCGTCTGCCAGCGCGAGGCACCATAGAGTTCGAAGAGGTTGATCAGATTGTGATCGACGCTCTTCAAGCCCTGCACCATGTTGGAGAGGATCGGGAAGAACGCGACAAGAAAGGCGCAGATGAGCAGCGCCACCTGTGTCGACGGTGCATAGATAAGGATCAACGGCGAGATCGCGACAATGGGCGTGACCTGCAGGATGACCGCCAGCGGATAAAAGGCGATCTCGATCCACCGCGACTGCACAAGGAAGATGGCAAAGCCGACCCCACCGACAAGCGCCAGTAGCAGCGACATTAAGGTGATTTTGGTTGTCACCCAGAGCGCGGGCGCCAGCGTTCCCCAGTCGCTGACGAAGGCGGAGGCCACTGCGCCGGGGCCGGGCAGAATATAGGGCGCGACGCCGGAAAGCTTGACGTACAGCCCCCAAACGACAACCAGGGCTGCAACGGTAGCGAATGGCACCGCAATCCGCAGCGCAAGGTCGCGCCGCTTTGCCGTCATCGGATTTGACAACGATGCCGCCGGCGCATCGGCAATATCCGTGCTCATATACACTCCTTTGCGGCATTGATGGCGCCGATCAGCGAGCGCGATACGGTCTCGCAAGCCTGGCGATATTCTTCGGACGTGCGGTAAAAGGCGTCCCGCTCAAGGCTGGTGACAAGCGGCAGGTCGGCATGGACTCGTCCCGGCCGAGCCTTCATGACGACGATACGGTTCGAGAGATAGGCCGACTCGAACACCGAGTGAGTGACGAAAATCACCGTAATGCCTGTCGCCTTCCAGAGACGCAGGACGTCGTCATTCAGTTTCTGGCGGGTGATCTCGTCGAGGGCCGCAAACGGCTCGTCCATCAGCAACAGCTTCGGTTTGGTGACCAACGCGCGCGCAATGGATACACGCATCCTCATGCCGCCGGAGAGCTCGCGCGGATAGGCTTCGGCAAAGTCCTGCAGGCCGACAGTCGTCAACGCCCTCATGATCTCCTCGCGCGCCGCAGCCTTCGAGATGCCGCGGAGCTTCAGCGGAAGATGAACATTGCCGAAGACATTCTTCCACGGCATTAGTGTCGGCTCCTGAAAGACGAAGCCGATATCGCCTTCCGGCAGACCCCTCGAGTTGATGCGGGAACTTGGCCAGTCGATCGTCCCGGAAGAAATATCGCCGAGGCCGGCAATAATGCGCAGTGCCGTCGATTTGCCGCACCCGGAAGGTCCGAGCAGGCTGATGAATTCGCCGCTTTCGACCGTCAATGACATGCCCGACAAGGCGACCGTGCCGCTGGAGAAGACCTTCGAGACCGATTGCATCGAAACGAGCGGTCTCTTGCGCGCGACCTGATTTGGCGGGATCTGAACTGAGGCTAGAGGCATCGCCTGTCTCTTTTCATCGTGGGCCGGTTTACCGCCAGGAGCGGCAACCCAATTTGGCGTGCCTCACTTTTTCAAGGCCATGCCGACGCCCTTGCAGACGTATTTCGTGGTGTAGGCCTTGGTATAGTCCGTGTCGGCCTTGAGAACCTTGATGCCAACCATCTCGGCGAAGAACTTCTTGTAGTGTTCGTCGGTGATACAGCCGATCCCCTTGTCGAGGGCTTCACCGGATTCGACGATTCCGTATTCCTTCATCTTGGCGATCGAATAGGCGATCTGGCCATCCGTCATCTCCGGATTGTCTTTCTTGATCAGCGCGTTGGCCTTGGTGTTGTCGCCATAGAGATAGTTGTACCAGCCCTCGATCGAAGCATCGATAAAACGCTGCACAACGTCCGACTTAGTATCGATCATCGACTGCGTCGTGGTGATCATCGTCGAGTAGGGGGAGTAGCCGTTGTCGGCGAGCAGAAACACTTTCGGCTCCCAGCCGGTCTGCTTCTGGATCTCATAGGGTTCGGAGGTGAGGTAGCCCTGCTGCCCGGACTCCTTGTCGGCGAGGAACGGGCCGGGGTTGAAGTTGTATGGCTTGTATTGCTCGTCCTTGAAGCCCTTGTAGTTCGCCTTCATCCACTCGAAGTAGGTCAGATAGCCGTCCTTGCCGAGAAACAGGGTCTTCAGCTTGGCAAGGTCCTCGAACGTCTCGACGCCAGCGTCGGGGTGGGCGATCAGAACCTGCGGGTCCTTCTGGAAGATCGCCGCGACGTCCACGAGAGGAATACCCTGCTCGACCGCCGACAGTTCGCCCTGCGGGCCGCCCATATAGAAGTCGATCTTGCCGGAGATCAGCAATGCGCTGTTTGCCGCGTTCGGGCCGCCCTGCACGATGGTCACGTCAAGTCCGTGCTTTGTGTAGGTGCCGTCGGCGACTGCCTGATAGAAGCCGCCATGCTCGGCTTGCGCGAGCCAATTGGTACCGTAGCTGACCTTGTCGAGCGCGTAACCGGGAGCTGCGAGCGCAACAGTGCATCCCAGTCCCAAAGCGGCGGCAGATGCCAAGTTCTTCAATGCGTTGGACATGATCGGCGTTCCCCTTTGTAGCCCGTTCGGTGCGCCCTTCGGCGCTGAATTTTCTTCATTTGAGCGATTGCGTTGCTGTTTGAAAAGCATCAAAATTCGTGCGCAACGATGCCTTTTTGGCATCCCACCGCGAGCCCGTGCCTAATTTGTGCATAGCGCTCAAAAATGATGCAACGAGGGGTCGGATGCTGCATTCCAGGAAGCTGCTTTACATCAACGAGATCGCCCGCAGTGGTTCTATCCGCAAGGCCGCGGCGCGCTTGAACGTTGCGTCATCTGCGATCAACCGGCAAATTCTGGCACTCGAGGCGGAAATCGGGGCGCCGCTCTTTGAACGCTTACCGCGGGGCCTGCGCCTAACGGCGGCCGGCGAGCTCTGCATCGAGCATATTCGGGAGGTTCTGAAGAACTACGATCGGCTGGAGGGCCGGATCAGGAGTCTGAAGATGCAGCAGGCTGGCAAGGTGAGATTGGTGACGACCGTCGGCCTCGCGTCAGGACCGCTCGCGGAAATCATCGCACGGTTCCAGTCGGAGCATCCGCGCGTCTTTTTCCAGATCAGGAACGATGCGGGCACGACGACGGTCAATCCGGTGCTCTCGGGCGACGTCGATATCGGCCTCGGCTTCAACATTCCGGCGACACCAGGAATTCGTACGCTCGGCAACTTCGATATCCCGATCGGCGTCGTGCTGCCGTCCGGACATCGCCTCGTAGGGCACGGTCCGATCAGCCTGGGCGACATCGTGCAGGAACGATTGGTGTTAGCGCAGCCTGGCACCAGCCTTCGTGACGTCATCAACCTGGCGCTCGCGCGGCTCGATGTTTCGGTAGAACCGGTTCTCGAAAGCAATGCGTCTGAGATGTTGAAGAAGCTCGTAAAATGCGGGGCAGGGCTGACCTTGCTCAATCCGCTCGACGTCATCACCGAGTGCCGCGCCGGCGAACTTGTCTTTCGGCCAATTGCCGAGCCTCATGGCAGGCACCAGCCGATGAAGCTCTTCGCCCGCGCCCGCGCGCCACTCGATTCGGCAACCAGCCTGTTTGTCGAATATCTGCTGGCCGAGCTTGCCGGGCTGGTTCAGGAGTTGCAGGCCAAGGGGCACATTGCTCCGGATAGGCCGTCTGCGACCTGAGATCTAGCGTGAATAGAGATTGGTGAGCGAATAGCGCTTCAGGTCGTACAGAAGTTCTATGAAACCCCGCACCTGATGGCGGCAGATCGCTTCCCCTTTCTCCAGCGTGCCGCGCGATGCGTCGCCCACGACACCGTTGGGATTGAGATCATGCGCGATCCAAGCCAGCGAGTGCGGCGGCAGCGGCTGAATGTATTTCGACTGCTCGCGCATCCATTCAGCCTTGGATGCGAAGTTCTGTGCCTTGTCCATGCGGACGAGATCCGGCCTGAAATGCAGCATCAAGGACGTTTCGACCTCACCCCCGTGGATGCCATATCTGGATTCGTGGTCGCTGATCATGCCGTCTGGAGTTCCGAAACGGCCCCATTGGGTCGAGACGACCGCCATCTGGTAGCGTACGCGCAGCTCTCGCGCGACGATGCTCATGATGTCGACATTGCCGCCGTGCGAATTGACGATCACCATTTTGCGGACCCCGGCGTCGGCAACTTTGGCGCCGAGTGCTGTCCAAATGGGAATCAACAATTCGGCAGAAAGCGAGAGCGTTCCCGGTCCATAGATATGCTCGTTGGCCTTGCCGATTTCCTGTGTCGGTAACACCAGTATATCGAGATCATCACGCCGCTGGCGGCGAAGCTCCGCAAGCATGCCGTTTGCGATCGCCACATCGGTTGCGATCGGAAGATGCGGCCCGTGTTGTTCGGTCGAGGCGATTGGAAGAATGGCAATGGTTGTATCGGCCGAGAGCCCGGCAAAGTCATAGGTGTTGAGCTCGTTCCAATAGAATGGCGTCGCCATCGCCGTGTGTTCCCTTGCTTGAGTTTCCCTCACTGACTATGGAATTATGCGGTATGCGAAAAGCATCAATTTGCGTGCGTGCCGCTGCCTTTTTGCGATATAGCAGAGGGCAGGAGCTAAACTGTCCGACAAATCTCTGTCATGCCTGTCGCACTCATCCTGGGCCGTCGGTTCGAACCCTTTCAAGGCGAGCTGCGGCTGGTTCTCTGCCATCGAGTTTCATGGAGAGGATGAATACGCTTTTGAACTCTGTATACTGAACACGAAGCTGAGGTGTTTCTGATTATTCTTTGGGCAGCGGGTAACGCAGGATGGGAGTGTTTCGTCGTCTTCGGCGGTCACCTCAAGAACCTGATTTACAAGGTCATGGTTGTCATCGAGTTCGAGCAGCACCTGCTCGAACAACTCGACCTGAAGCTCGAGACCCCATGCCAGGTGGGCCGTTCAGGCAGATAACCCGGCATGGATGGCGACATCGGCTATTGCCCCTTCGTTCCGGGCTTGTCTTTCGCCCCCCGGAAATCAACCGAGTTCTTGGTGACGAAGGTCCAATCGCCGTCGAGGATGATCGGCCTCAGTTCCCAATCCTTCAGGCCGGCGAGTTTCAGCCATACGACGTGGCTGGTCTCGCCATGCCTTCGGCCAGCGCGAGCTTGGCACGTTCTGGCTGAGGCATTCGTCGATCAGAAACTTCATCCCGCCTTCCTGAGGCGCGGAACGCGGCGATCCGATCGGTGACGATGGAGGCTCCCGGTCGTGCGAGGGCGACCACGTAGGGGATTTGTCTCCCCATAGACTGCGGCGAGCCTGATCTTTTCGGCATCAAGGCCGGGATAGGCCTCAAGGATGCGTTCGTTCGGATTTCCTGCTGCTACGGATGCGGCACATCATATACCGGCACACGGGCTGCTTCGGATGACGGGCGTGGCGCCGAGGACGAGCTTCCGCTCCTGTTCCCAGCGGGGAATTTGACTTGGAAAACTCCAATCAAAAACGCTCCAGTTTTGCGGGATAGAGTAATGAACCGTGCCACCAGAACGGCAGACGGCGCCGCGCAATCTTGCGATGCGCGGCCCTATCTCATTTGGCAGTTATCCGGTCAGGCCGGGAGCTGGAAGTAGGCGTTTGCGGCGAGAACGACGGCAAGGCCGGCTGCAAGCGCTACATAGGGCAGGACGCCGGCTTTCTTGACGCCCAAATCCTGACCGACGAGGCCAAGGTCTTCCATGGCGCCCGCCGGGAATCGTCCGCCGTCGCGAACGTAATGACGATAGGCAAAGACCGGCAGGATGAGGGCGGCGAAGATGAAGCCGACCCAGAGCGCGTTGGAATAGCCCCAAACCTTGGCGCCCGCGCCGAGGAACAGCGCGTTGACGAAGGCGAGAACGGTGTTGAGGCCAATCAGCCAGGTCGGTGCTTTCCAGGGGCGCGCGATATGGCCGGAATCCATGCGATGGATCCAGCCGGCGTTGAGGTTGAGGAAGTTGAAGATGATGTAGCCGACATTGGAGACGGCCAGCACGAAGAAGTATCCGGCCACGTCGGAGGCGATGGCAAGCAGGATGAGGTTGAAGGCGAAGTCGGTCCACATGGCGCGGGTTGGCGCGCCGTGTTCATTGACGTGATCGAGGTACTTCGGCAGCCAGCCATCCTTTGCACCTTGGTAAAGGGTGCGCGACGAGCCGGCCATTGCGGTCATGATGGCGAGGAAGAGCGCCATGATCATCAAGATGACGAGGATCTGCGTGACGATCTTGCCGCCATGGACGAGGCTTGCCAGAGCTTCCGCGACACCCGTGCCGTCGACGATACCGGGGGCGAGCATGCCCGCATGGCCGAGAACGCCTTGGAAGGTGAAGGGAATGAGGAAGAAGAACAGGCAGCAGAGAAGGCCGGAATAGAAGATTGCCTTGAACGTGTCGGTTTTCGGGTTCTTCAGTTCGCGGGTGTAGCAGACGGCTGTTTCGAAGCCGTAGGTCGACCAGGCGGCGATATAGAGGCCGCCGAGGAACAGCGTCCAGCCGCCATTGCTCCACACGCCGTCGATACCGGAATAGCCGGCCGTGGGCGGAACAAGGCTGGTGACGTTGGCGCTGTCGATCTGGCCGGAGAAGATCGGATAGAGGCCGATGATCAGGAGCGGCAGAAGAACAATGATGGCGAGCCATTTCTGGACGCTCGCCGTTCCCTGAATGCCGCGGTGCTGGATCGCGAAGATGATCAGCATCAGAATGCCGCCGATGACGAAGGTGGCGTTGAGATTGGCGTTGGCGAGGAACGGAATGTCGAAGCTCGCAAGTGACCATCTGCGGATCGCAGGCGTCAGCGCAGCGACGCCATCGGCTGATAGCAAGGCCGAAATGGCTTCGGCCTGGGTCTTGCCGGCATTGGCCGCGATCCATTCGGCGACACGCGGGCTGTCGGCCGTCAGCGTTGCCATGTTGGCATTGATCCATTCCATGACGGCCGGAGAGTCGGCGCCGGGAATGGGGAACAGGGCGTTGAGGATATAACCCGCCGCGATGGCGCAGCCGAGCGACAGCACCGGCGACCAGGCGAACCAGTTGCACCACACAGATAGCGGCGCGATGAATTTCGAATAGCGCAGCCAGGCAGTGGCGCCATAGATCGAGGCGCCACCCGATTTATTGCCGAACATGCCGGCGATTTCGGCGTAGGTGAAGGATTGCAGGAAGCCCATCACCATGGAAATGATCCAGACCACGAAGGCGAGCTTGCCCGTCGTGCCGGCAATGCCGCCGATGGAAAACAGCACCAGCGGCGGTACGCCGGCAGCGACCCAAAATGCCCCTTTCCAGTCCAGCGCGCGTATCAACCCGGTGCCTGGGGCAGCAGCCGATCCCTCGGCCTCAACGATAGATGCCATAAACAGTCTCCTCGACCAGTTTTGTCTTGAGCGCGTTTCCGCGCGTCCCTTTAGGAATGGTTCTCGCTGCGGTCTCTTCGCTGGATGGCGCCTGCGTTTTCGCAGTGTCACCACCTGTTCCCGTTTGCAATTTCGCGACCGCAACTTATTCTCATAGTGAATTTTTTTTCTTCTCGGTCAAGTCTCTCTTTACTTTTCGTGGCTTCCCGTAGGATAGTTTTGCCATATTGCCGGTGCACAAACGCGGCGTCCTCAGGGCGTGGAAACGACTGTGTCACTGGGTGGGAGCTGAGATGGACAATTCCGGACGATTTGCAGGCGCCCTGCTGCCGCCAAGACCAAGCACGATTTTGCGGCCGGGCATGCCGGCGCTGCCGGCCGGCGTCGAGCGCTACCGCGTCAAGGGACGTGGCACGACGGTGGTCAAGGTCGCCGCCGGCGACCGGGTCGTCATCAAGGATGTCGAAGGCGGACAGCTTTGCGAGGTGAGTTTTGTCGATGCCAGCGGCCGGTTCAACGCAGCTGGCCTTGGTCTCGCCTTTTCGCGATCCGCTGATGGTCTTCTGGAGATTCTCGGGCGGGACGAGGACAGCGCGCGGCGGACGCTCGCCGCACTGAAACGGCGCAATGTCGACCCCGCGGGCGCGCAGGCGCTGGTGCTGTTTGGTGAAAGCTCCTCGCCAGGTGTCTCGGCGGAATTGGCGATGGCGCTCGATGGTCTGCTGATTGTTGCGGCTCCTGCGCCGCCGATGGACGCAGAAGCGCAGAACACCGCAACCGCGCTTGAGCTGCGGGTCACACGCTCCACGATCGAACGTGCCTATGAGGAAATGCTGCCGGAGCCGATGGCCGATCCGATGCAGGATCTGCATATCCGGGCGGCGCGGGCTTCGGCCTATTTCGTGCGGGCCGGCGAGTTCATTCAGATCATCGATGTTTCGGGCCGGCAATGCACGGATTTTCAGGCTTTTTCGGCCCGCAAGGTCGACAAGGGACTGGATCGCGCGCTCGATGCGACGGTGACGCGGACGCTACTCGGGCGCAGCTACCCGATGCCGGGGCTGCCATCGAAGGCGTTCGACCGGGATTTCGAGCCGCTGGTGGAGATCGTGCAGGATACGGTCGGGCGCCACGATGCCTTCGCCACCGCCTGCAATTCGCGCTATTACGATGACATGGGCTATCCGGGGCATGTCAACTGCACTGACAACTTCAACCATGCGCTGGCGCCCTACGGCATTGCGCCGCGCAAGGGCTGGGAAGCGCTCAACTATTTCTACAACACCAATGTTGACCATCATAACCAGCTCTATCTCGACGAGCCTTGGTCGCGGCCGGGCGATTATGTGCTGATGCGGGCGCTGACCGATCTCGTCTGCGTCTCGTCGTCCTGCCCGGACGATATCGATGCCGCCAATGGCTGGGTCCCGACCGATATCCATGTCCGCACCTATTCGGACAAAGAAAAATTCTCGCGCGCCGTCGCCATCCGAATGACCCCCCATGCAGAGCCCGAAATGACCCAGGAAACCGCCTTCCATCCGCGCTTTTCGGCGCTCACGCGCAATCACACGGAATATCGCGGCTACTGGCTGCCGAACCGTTTCAACAACGAGGGGCCGATCGAGGAATATTGGGCCTGCCGCGAAAAGGCCGTGGTGATGGATCTGTCGCCGCTGCGCAAGTTCGAGGTGACGGGCCCGGACGCCGAGGCGCTGCTGCAATATTGCGTCACCCGCGATATCCGCAAGCTGTCGCCGGGGCAGGTGGTCTATACGGCGATGTGCTACGAGAATGGCGGCATGATCGACGACGGCACGGTGTTCCGGCTGGGCGAAAACAATTTCCGCTGGATTTGCGGCGATGACGTCAGCGGCATCTGGCTTCGCGAGCAGGCCGAGAAAATGGGTTACAAGGCCTGGGTGCGCTCCTCCACCGACCAGATGCACAACCTTGCCGTCCAGGGCCCGAAAAGCCGGGAGATCATCAAGGAAATCATCTGGACCGCACCGTCGCAGCCCTCGATCGGCGAACTCGAATGGTTCCGCTTCGCCGTCGGTCGCATCGGTCATTTCGAGGGCGCCCCGGTCGTCGTTTCACGCACTGGCTATACCGGCGAACTCGGCTACGAAATTTTCTGTCATCCGAAGGATGCGCTTGCCGTGTTCGACGCGGTCTGGGAGGTGGGCCAGAAGCATGGGCTGAAGCCGATGGGGCTCGAAGCGCTCGACATGGTGCGCATAGAGGCGGGTCTGGTGTTTGCGCATTACGACTTCTCGGATCAGACCGATCCCTTCGAAGCCGGCATCGGCTTCACCGTGCCACTGAAATCGAAGACCGACGATTTCATCGGCCGCGAGGCGCTGATCAAGCGCAAGGAAAACCCGCGCTACAAGCTCGTCGGGCTCGATATCAATGCCAACGAAGCTGTCGGTCATGGCGACACGGTGCATATCGGCCGGGCACAGGTCGGCGTCGTCACCAGCTCGACGCGCTCGCCGCTTCTGAAGAAGACGATCGCGCTGGCGCGGATGGATGTGTTGCATTCGGAAATCGGCATCGAGGTGGAGATCGGGAAGCTAGACGGCCAGCAGAAGCGGCTGCCGGGAAAGATCGTGCCGTTTGCCCATTACGATCCGCAAAAGCTGAAGCCTCGGTCCTGAGTTCGCGGCTCTGGTCGCGGCATATGATCAGCCCGGCTTGCCCTGCGCCGTCGCAATCTGCCTTGCGACGGCCTCGGAATCATGGGCAAGGGCGCGCATTTCTGAGGCGAGCACGGCAAAGCCGGCGCCGGCCGTGCCAGCCCGCGCAGCCTCGATGCCGGCGTTGACGGCGAGCAGCTTCAGGTAGCGAAGGGAATGCAGGATTTCGGCGGTGCGCGCGGCGGTCGCGCGCAAATCGGCGGTCTGTTCGTCGATGCGCTGGTAGAGGGATTCGATGTTGACGATGCTGCCTTCGAGATAGAGCAGTTCACCGTCAGCGCCCCAGACGCCACCGCCGGTTTCCGTGACCCAGAGATAGTGACCCTTGTGATGACGGATGCGGTATTCGAGCGTCCAGTCGGTGTGGTTTTCCAACGCCTTGCCGACCACTTCGTCCATCGCGGGCACATCCTTCTCGCACATGATGGAGGTGAAGGTGCGTACACGATTGCCAACGATTTCGTCGGTCGGATAACCAAAGATCCGCTGGATGCCGTCGGTCATCTCCAGCATCGTATAATGCTCGTCCGCCCGGCATCGATAGAGAAAACCATTTATGCGACCGAGAACACTGCTCAGAAAGTCCATGGGAACCTGGTGATTGCTGGAGGGCGGACAGGAAGAGGAATGATGGTTCTGGATGGCATTCCGTTATTTTGAAGTATGAGCCGAAGGCCAGTGAAATGACCTGCGGCTTTGGCGTCGTCGAACCGGAGATCAATTCTTCAGATAGACGTCCAGCGTATCGTCCATGGCTTCCAGCCAGGGTGTGTGATGTTTGGGTGCCATTGTGCCGGTCATCAGCGATTTATAGGCGTTGTCACGGAAACCCATGATGTTTTCGGCCTTGTGATGTTCCCATTCCATGAAGGTCTTGTTAGTGCCCTCGACGTCAAACTTGGGATAATCGGTGTGCTCCAGAAGCTCGAGGACATAGTCGCCCTGGAACCAGATCATCTGCTCGGCGTCTTCGAGCGTTTCCTCGCGGGCGCGCCAGGTGTCGAAATGCGCCTTCATCTCTTCCTTCGAGGGCACGTCGATACGGCCCATGATCACGTCGCGGGCATACCAGGCCTGAGCGTCGAACATGTTGAAGGTGTAGAACTGGTCCTGCATGCCGATATACATCAGCTGCGGATTGTCCTCGTAGACGATGCCCTTGTAGAGGCTGTCGGACCACAGGCGGTTGGCGGTCTTCAGGCGCAGGTCGTCCGGCAGGAACGGGAAGTGGTGGAGATAACCGGTGCAGAGGATCAGTGCATCGACCTCCTTGGTCGATCCGTCGGCAAAATGGGCCGTCTTGTTGACGAGTTTCTGCAGCAGCGGCCGCTCCTCGAAGCGCTCCGGCCATTTGAAGCCCATCGGCTTGGAGCGGTAGCTCGTGGTCACCGATTTCGCTCCGTATTTCCAGCATTGTGAACCGATGTCCTCGGCCGAATAGCTGCGGCCGACGATCAGCACGTCCTTGTCCTTGAACTCCAGCGCATCGCGGAAATCATGGGCATGCAGGACGCGGCCGCCAAAGGTTTTCACGCCCTCGAAATAGGGGACGTTCGGCGTCGAGAAATGGCCGGAGGCGACAACGACGTAGTCGAATTCCTCGTCATACATCCGGTCTTCGATGCGGTTGTGGGCGGTGACCGTGAATTTCTTCGTCGCCTCGTCGAACTTCACCATGCGAACCGGGGTCGAGAAGCGAACCCATTTGCGCACGTCGGCCTTTTCGACCCGGCCTTTGATGTAGTCCCACAGCACGGCGCGGGGCGGGTAGGAGCCGATCGGCTGGCCGAAATGCTCCTCGAAGGAATAGTCGGCGAATTCCAGGCATTCCTTGGGACCGTTCGACCAGAGATAGCGGTACATGCTACCATGGACCGGTTCGCCATATTCATCGAGCCCGGTGCGCCAGGTGTAGTTCCACAGGCCGCCCCAGTCGGCCTGTTTTTCGAAACACACCACTTCGGGGATTTCAGCGCCCTTCTGGGCGGCGGACTGGAAGGCTCTCAATTGAGCAAGGCCCGATGGCCCTGCGCCGATCACGGCTACTCTGGTCATATATTTTTGTTCCCTTTTTATGTCGGTGTAGGCTTCTAAATGAGCCCTCCCCAAGGGGAGGGGGTGGACTGTGGAAGCCTTGCCTTCACAGTCCTGCAGCGATGGGCAGGCGGCATATTCGGTCAACTCCCTCCCCCTTGTGGCTAGGGTTGGGAGGGTCTTATTCCCTCAATCCGGATAAATCCCCGCACTCGTCGGTGCCCGGTCGTCGTATTTTGCCAGCCAGTCGATCATGATCGGCCGGTTGCGGGTCAGACCCTTGTAATCGGCGATCTCCGGCGGCAGGCTTTTCAACACACGCGGTAGGCGGCGGCCCCATTTGGGTACGGTGACCAGTTCTTCGAGGCTGATGAGATAGCAGCGGATCACGAAGAGGATGGCGTTGGAGCGCGGCAGGCGCCAGAGGCTCTGCAATTCGACACGCAGATGCAACTTCTGCCCGACATTCTCGGGCGTGACCGTCGTGCGGTCCGGACCCCATTTGTGATAGTTTTCCGGTGAGGTATCGAGCCGCGGATTGACGGTCATCGTCCAGTTCAGGCGGCGGGTCGGTTTGCCCTGCTGCAGGTTGAGCAGGAATTTCAGCGCCCGTTCGAACACGCCGATCTGGTGGGCGAGCGGCACGGGACCGTGCCATTCCATGAAGTTCATGCCGATATCGAAATCGAGCGACCAGTCGGCCTGGGTGGTGACCATGCCGGCATCCATCCAGAGATTGTTGTCGCGCTGGTCGACGATGCAGAAATCCCCCTGGGCCTGACGGGTGATATATTCCATCGGCGGATAGGGCAGGGTGGACGGATCGCCGAAGGTGAAGGTGTCGTCGATACCCATCGGTCGGTTGATCCAGCGCCAGCGGTCGCCGTTCTTTTCCAGTGTAAAGTGGTCGGGATAGTCCTGTGCCTGATGCTCCATAAGGAGTTCCAGCGTATCCCATTGCGCAGCCATCATATGCGGTAGCGCCTGGCATCGTAGCGGATCTTCCCTCAACACCATCGCCCGGTCCTGCATCTCGGCGACATAGTGCTCGTCGACATCGATGAGGTTTTCGAAAACGCTGTCCGCTTTGCCCCGGACATGCGGCTCCATGTTGACCGAATACATGTATTCGTCGCGATCGAAGGGGAAGGGGAAACGCCTGATGTTGTAGAGGCTGTTGCGGAAGGTGAAATCGTCGCGGAACGTTTCGTTCCTGAACGTGATGGTCATCTGTCCGGACCTCCTTTTGTCTGAATACGACTGTTAGAGTTGAAGAACGAGTTGCTGGCCTTTGAAACGCGAGACGCAGATCATAACCTTCTTGCCGGACGCCTTCTCTTCGTCCGACAGGTAGATATCGTTGTGCTCCAGCGTGCCGTCGCAGGACGACACCTCCGTTTCGCACTGGCCGCAGGCGCCGCCGCGGCACATGTAGGGGGCATCGCAGCCATGGGCTTCGGCCGCCTCCAGAATGCTCTGGTGTTCGCCGACGGTCATCTGGATCTTGGATTTTTCGAGGAAGACCTGGAACGGCAGGCCGGCGGGCGGCGCAAGGAAACGTTCCGAATGCAGGTTTTCCTTCGGCCAGCCGGCTTTCAGCGCCGTCATCAGCACGCCGTCGATCATGCCGGCCGGACCGCAGACATACAGATGCGTACCGAGCGGCTGGTTGTCGGCTATCTCGGCAACGGGAATGGTGGTCTTTTCCTCGTCGACGTAGATCTTGATCCGGCGCGGGCCGTAGCGGTCGAGCAGCTGCTGCCAGTAGGCGCCGTGCGAACGGGAGCGGATGGCGTAGTGAAGTTCAAACGCGATATTGTCGCGGTTAAACTGCTCCATCATGGCGATGAACGGGGTGATGCCGATGCCGCCGGCAAACAGGATATTTTTGCGGCCGCGATGGTCCGGCGCGAAGAGATTGACCGGCTGGCTGACGGTCAGCTGATCGCCGGGCCTCACCTGTTCGTGCATGAAGATCGAGCCGCCACGGGAATTGGGAACCCTGAGCACGCTGATTTCATAGGCGCTGTTGTCGTTGGGATTGGACATCAGCGAGTAGGGATTGCGGCGCAAAAGGCCATTGTCGTTCATCGAGACGACGACATGGGCGCCGCCGGAGAAGAACGGCATGGGATGGCCATCCATCCGCTCGAAGCGGAAGCGTTTGACCAAATCGGTCACCTGCGTCACCGCAGCGACCCGCACAGGCATGTCGGTATTGAGGCTCACGGGAACATCTCCTCAGGGGCTGGCGCAGTACCCGGTTCTTCCGCATCGATGTTGACGCCCTGGAAGGCGCCGAGACGTCTGGAGTAGTGATCGCGCACCAGAAGCGGCAAGCCGCAATGGGTGCAGGCAAAGGGGCTTGTGGTCACATTGTCGGTGATGCCCTTGCAGTGGACGCATTGCACCCGGCGCGCCGTGGAGCCGCGGTGTTCGGTGCGGATCGAGTTGAAATCGATGCCGAATTCGAGCGCCACCTGCATGATCTGGCCGATGAAGCCTTCGGTGCCGGCGATGTAGAGCCGCGTTCCCATCCGCGCCTGCTCAAGACAGGCGCGCAGGCGAAACAGCAGCGGCTGAAGCGTCGGCGCCTGCCAGAAGATATCGGGCGTCAAAGCCGATAGAGTGACGTCGTAGGCCTTTGGCGCTGCGCCTGCGGCCAGATAGAGGATTTCCGATTTTGCCAGGAAATCCTTGCCCTTGGTTTCCACCCGGTCCGTAAGGGCCGCAGCCCCTTCGCCCTCAAGGACGAAGAGGTGGCGTTTCGCGTGGGGATCGATGTCGAGCCCCTTATATTCCGGCCTGCTTTTGATCCCTTGTACGAGCATGCCGATATCCTCAGCCCTGCGCCGTCCGTTTCGTCTTCTTCGGATCGTCGAAGGTGATGGTGTGGGCGATCGCCGGCGCGTTGACGTTCTTGCCCTTCACCTGGAGCTTCGTGCCCTGCACGGCATAGGCAACATCGACGCGCATGATCGCCATCGAACGGTTGGTGAGCTTGGAATAGGACGGGCAGGTGATGACGCCCACCTTCTTGTCGCCATCCCAGACCTCGTCGCCGAGATCGGTCGGGCCATCGGCCTCGACGAGGAGGCCGAAGATCTTGAAGCGCTCCTTGCCTTTCAGGCGAGCATGTTCCTCAGCGCCGCGGAAGCCGGTCTTGCCGGGGCTGACGGTGAAATCGAGGCCGAGTTCCCAAAGGCTGTCGCCGGGCTGCTCGTTGGCGAAGGGGTACATCTGCGAATTGTCGTAGGGATAGAAAAGCAGGTAGCTTTCCACCCGCAGCATGTCGAGAACGCTGAAGCAGACGGGGATGATGCCCATCTCTTTGCCTTCATCGACGATACGGTCCCAGACCATGCCAGCATCCTGGCCGCGCACGAAGATTTCATAGCCGCGTTCGCCGGTATAGCCGGTGCGCGAGATCATCACCGGGGCACCGAACAGCGTCGCCTGCATGTGATGGAAATATTTGAGATCGCGGATGCCGGGCACGTATTTTTCGAGATAGTCGACGGCGAGCGGCCCCTGCAGCGACAGATCGTGCAGGTCGTCATCGAACAGCACGGCGCAATTGCGGCCCTGTGCCTGCTTGACGATTTCCTCAAAGCCTGTCCCGGAGCCGTGCACCAGCATCCAGGAGTTGGGACCGGTGCGATAGACGATACAATCGTCGGTGAAATGGCCGCGATCATTGAGCATGCAGGCATAGACCGACTTGCCGGGATAAACCTTTGTCATGTCGCGGGTGGTGATATATTCCAGGATGGCAATCGCATGCGGGCCGACGAGATGGACCTTTTTCAGGCCGGAGACATCCATGATGCCGGCCTTGGTACGCACCGCGATGTGCTCTTCATAGATGTCCTTGTCGTAGGTCCAGGCGGTTCCCATGCCGCTCCAGTCCTCAAGGTTCGATCCCAGTGCCCGATGCCGGTCTGCAAGGGCGGAAAAACGCCAGCTAAGACTCATATTCTCGTTCCCATTTTCTTTTGCGGAATATTTATTTCCTCAGTATATCGCCGCCGCATAAACGCGCAAGAGTGATAAACTCTGTATCGCCGTTGCATTTGGCGCCGGTCTAGAACCGTGGTGGTTCACGACCGCAGGTACGATAGGCGGCGGTAACGGTATTGGCCATCAGCATCGCGATCGTCATCGGCCCGACACCGCCCGGAACCGGTGTGATCGCGCCAGCGACTTCGGAAACTTCGTCATAGGCGACATCGCCGACCAGGCGGCCCTTGCCCGCGCCGAGCTCCAGCGCATCGATGCGGTTGATTCCGACATCGATAACGGTCGCGCCCGGTTTGATCTGGTCTGCCTTCACCATTTCAGGCCGACCCACCGCCGCCACGAGGATATCGGCGCCCCGCGCCAGTGATGGCAGGTCCT
This sequence comes from Rhizobium favelukesii, assembly GCF_000577275.2. Taxonomy (NCBI): domain Bacteria; kingdom Pseudomonadati; phylum Pseudomonadota; class Alphaproteobacteria; order Hyphomicrobiales; family Rhizobiaceae; genus Rhizobium; species Rhizobium favelukesii. The sequence continues at coordinate 661,351 of NZ_HG916854.1, read as the reverse complement.
TCGTGCGCGAATGCGCCGTCGTTACCGTCGCATTGGCGTTGAGCAGCAATTGCGCCATCGGCTTGCCGAACAGGTTGGAGCGACCGATGACGACGGCTGCCAGACCCGTAAGGTCCTCGCCATGGATGGAGCGGACGAGACGCATGGCGCCCGCCGGTGTGCATGAGATCAGGCCAGTTGCCAGATCGCCGGTTGCAAGCTTGCCGGCGTTGACCACATGCAGGCCATCGACGTCTTTCTCCGGTCGGATCGACTGGATGATCGCATCCGCGTCCAGATGCTTCGGTAGCGGCAATTGTACCAGGATGCCGTGCACGGCGGCGTCGTCGTTCAGTGATGCCACGAGGCTTGCGAGCTCATCTTGCGCGGTCTCCTCCGGCAGCGTGTGCTGTGTGGAGTTGAAGCCGCATTCCTTTGCTAGGCGACGCTTAGCGCCGACATAGGTGTGGCTCGCCGGATCATCACCGACGATGATGACCGCAAGTCCGGTCGTTACTCCTGCTTCCGTCTCAAGCTCCGACGTTGCAAGCCGCACAGCCTCGATCACCGAAGCTGCAGCCTTCTTCCCATCAATTCGCGTCGCCATGGTTCACCCCATTCGTTCAGAAGCATAGGAGCCGGGGCTCGGCGGGAATATCACCGTACGGTTGCCATTGATGAAGGTTCGGTGGTGGATGTGCGCATGGATGGCGCGTGCCAGCACCTGGCTTTCGACATCGCGGCCGATCGAGACATAGTCCTCCGCCGATTGCGCATGCGTGACGCGCGCTACATCTTGCTCGATGATCGGACCTTCGTCCAAGTCTTCGGTGACGTAGTGGGCGGTCGCGCCGATCAGCTTCACGCCGCGCTCGAACGCCTGCTTGTAAGGGTTTGCGCCCTTGAAGCTCGGCAGGAACGAGTGGTGGATGTTGATGATCTTGCCCGACATCTTCTTGCAAACGGCATCCGACAGAACCTGCATATAGCGGGCAAGCACAATAAGTTCGGTGCCGGATTGCTCGACCACGTCCATCAGTCGCGCTTCGGCCTGCGGTTTGTTCTCCTTCGTCACCTTGATGTGGTGGAAGGGGATGTCATGGTTGACCACTACCTTCTGGTACTCGAAGTGGTTGGAAACGACGCCGACGATCTCGATCGGTAGCGCCCCGATCTTCCAGCGGTAGAGCAGGTCGTTGAGGCAATGTCCGAAGCGCGAGACCATCAGCAGCACCCTCATGCGCTCGTCGCTGTCATTGAAGCGGTATTTCATGCCGAAGGGTTTGGCGATTTCGGCGAAGCCTTCGGCAATCTCCTCCATCTTTCTTTGATCTTCGGAAACGAAGCTGACGCGCATGAAGAATTTTCCGGATTCCATGTCGTCGAACTGCGAGCTGTCGTTGATGTTGCAGCCCTTGGCCGCCAGATAGCCGGATATCGCCGCCACGATTCCCCGGGTCGCCTTGCAAGCCACGGTGAGCACGAAGTTTTTCATATGTCATTTTCCCGATCAAACGATTGCCGAAGTGGCGTCTCTTTTTCGAAACGATAACCCTCAGATATCGAGCGTCGTCTGCCGCTCCCAATCGGTGAAATGCGACGCATAGGCATTCCATTCCTGATGCTTGAGCTTCAGGTAGGCGCGGGAGAAACTCGTGCCGAGCGTGGCCTTGAGTTCCTCATCCTTATCGTACTCCCGGAGCGCATCGAGCAGGTTCAGGGGCAGGCGCGGCGCGTCGGTGACGGTGTGGCCTTCCTTGTACATGTCGATGTCGTAGTGGCGGCCCGGATCGGCGTTTTTCCGGATGCCGTTCAGGCCCGCGGCAATGATGATCGCCTGGAGCAGGTACGGATTAACGGCGCCATCCGGCAGGCGCAGTTCGAACCGCCCCGGACCTGGAACGCGGACCATGTGCGTGCGGTTGTTGCCCGTCCACGTCACCGTGTTCGGGGCCCAGGTCGCGCCGGAGATGGTGCGCGGCGCATTGATGCGCTTGTAGGAGTTGACCGTCGGATTGGTCACCGCGGCAAGCGCCGAAGCATGCTTCATGATGCCGCCGAGGAAGGTCTTGCCCTTGGCCGAAAGACCGAACGGCATTTCCTTGTCGGCGAAGGCATTGGTCTTGCCTTCCAGATCCCAGACGGAGATATGAGCGTGGCAGCCGTTGCCGGTCAGGCCCTTGAAGGGTTTGGGCATGAAGGTGGCGCGAAGGCCGTGCTTTTCGGCGACCGTTTTCACCATGAACTTGAAGAAGGAGTGCTTGTCGGCCGTCTGCAGCGCGTCGTCATATTCCCAGTTCATCTCGAACTGGCCGTTCGCATCCTCGTGGTCGTTCTGGTAGGGCTTCCAACCGAGTTCGAGCATGTAATCGCAGATTTCGGCGATCACATCGTAACGGCGCATGACTGCCTGCTGATCGTAGCAGGGTTTTTCAGCCGTATCGTATTCGTCGGAAATCTTGCCACCATCCGGCGAGATCAGGAAGAATTCCGGCTCGACGCCGGTCTTGACGCGAAGACCTTCCTTGGCAGCTTCTGCGATCAGCCGTTTCAGCATGACGCGCGGCGCTTGGTCCACCGGCTGTTCTTCCATGACGCAATCGGCGGCGACCCAGGCAACGTCCTTTTTCCAGGGAAGCTGGATGACCGCGGAGACGTCCGGAAGCGCGAAGAGGTCGGGATGGGCAGGCGTAAGGTCGAGCCAGGTGGCAAAGCCTGCAAAGCCCGCGCCGTCCTTTTGCATGTCGGCGATCGCCTCGGCCGGAACAAGCTTTGCCCGCTGACCGCCGAACAGGTCGGTATAGCTAATCATGAAATATTTGATGCCACGGTCCTTGGCAAAAGTAGCAAGATCGAGTGTCACTGTGTTCCCCTTTGGATTATTCAGACACCTTTTCATGGAAATAGCCGCCGCTGCCTTGGAAGATCAGCGACGGCCGAAGTTTTATCGAGGGCTAGAAGCCTCCCTTGCCGGGGATCCAGCTGGTACCTGCAAGCGGCACCTGCGCCATGGCGGAAGCCTCGATCGTCAGCGCGACGAGGTCTTCCGGTTCCAGATTGTGGAGATGGTTCTTGCCGCAGGCGCGCGCGATGGTCTGGGCTTCGAGCGTCATCACCTTGAGATAGTTGGCGAGACGGCGTCCTGCGGCGACCGGATCGAGGCGCTTGGAAAGCTCCGGGTCCTGCGTGGTGATGCCGGCCGGATCCTTTCCCTCGTGCCAGTCGTCATAGGCGCCGGCCGTCGTTCCGAGCTTCTGGTATTCCCCTTCCCAGTGCGGATCGTTATCGCCAATTGCGACCAGCGCTGCCGTACCGATGGCAACCGCGTCAGCACCGAGCGCCAAGGCCTTCGCCACGTCGGCACCCGAGCGGATGCCGCCCGAGATGATCAGCTGCACCTTGCGATGCATGCCGAGATCCTGCAGCGCCTGGACGGCGGGGCGAATGCAGGCGAGCGTCGGCATGCCGACATTCTCGATGAAGACGTCCTGGGTCGCCGCCGTGCCGCCTTGCATGCCGTCGAGCACGACCACGTCGGCTCCGGCCTTCACGGCAAGCGCTGTATCGTAATAGGGACGCGCGCCGCCGACCTTGACATAGATCGGCTTTTCCCAATCGGTGATTTCGCGCAGCTCCATGATCTTGATTTCGAGATCGTCCGGGCCGGTCCAATCGGGATGACGGCAGGCCGAGCGCTGATCGATACCCTTGGGCAGATTACGCATATTGGCGACGCGGTCGGAAATCTTCTGGCCGAGCAGCATGCCGCCGCCGCCGGGCTTGGCGCCCTGGCCGACGACGATCTCGATGGCATCGGCACGGCGCAGATCCTTCGGGTTCATACCATAACGCGACGGCAGATACTGGTAGACGAGCGTTTGGCTGTGGCCGCGCTCCTCATCCGTCATGCCGCCGTCACCGGTGGTAGTCGATGTTCCGGCGATCGTGGCGCCGCGTCCGAGTGCTTCCTTGGCATTGCCCGAAAGAGCACCGAAGCTCATGCCGGCGATGGTAATCGGCGTCTTCAGGACGATCGGCTTCTTCGCATGGCGCGCGCCGAGCACGACGGAGGTGTCGCATTTCTCGCGATAGCCTTCGAGCGGATAACGCGAGATCGAGGCGCCGAGGAACAGCAGGTCATCGAAATGCGGAACCTTGCGCTTGGTGCCGGCGCCGCGAATGTCATAGATACCGGTCGCCGCCGCGCGGCGGATTTCCGCGAGCGTATAATCGTCGAAGGTCGCTGACTTGCGCGGCGGGGTATAGGGGTTGTGATAGCTCATGTACGGTTCCCTGCCTTAGTACGCATCAGCGTTGTCGATGTTGAAATTGTAGAGCGTGCGGCCCGAGCCGTAGCGCTTGAACTCCTGCGGCTTGACATCGGAAATGCCCGCCCTCTCCAGCAGCTCAGCGAGCTTTTCGATATGTTCGGGGCGCATTTCCTTTTGGATGCAGTCCGCGCCGAGGCTCTTCACCTCGCCGCGCACGAACAGCTTGGCCTCGTAAAGAGAATCCCCAAGCGCATCGCCGGCATTGCCAAGCACCACCAGATGACCCGACTGGCCCATGAAGGCCGACATATGGCCGATATTGCCTTGAACGACGATATCGATGCCCTTCATCGAAATGCCGCAGCGCGAGGCGGCGTTGCCCTTGATGACCAGAAGCCCGCCGCGACCTGTCGCCCCGGCATACTGGCTGGCATCTCCCTCGATGACAACCGTTCCCGACATCATGTTTTCCGCGACACCAGGCCCGGCCGAACCATGGACGGTCACGGCGCCGCCGTCGTTCATCCCTGCGCAATAATAGCCGACGCTGCCGCGCACTTCGACGGTGACCGGCTGATCGATACCGACGGCAACCGAATGGCTGCCGCGCGGATTGACGACCTCGAAATTCATATCATTGGCGCCGGGGGCAATGGTGTGAAGTGCGCTGTTCAGTTCGCGCAGCGACGTTGTGGCAAGGTCGAATACGCGCATTGCTTCCAGACTTTCTCGTTTGACGCTGACATCCACGGTTAGGCCGCCTTCTCATGATCCCAGAAATAGACGGTGGCCGGCTCCGGCTCCCAGACGCGGGCATTTTCGATGCCCGGCAGGTTGACGAGCGCGCGGTATTCGGAACCGAAGGCGATGTACTGATCGGTTTCGGCCATCACGGCCGGCTTGCAGGCGATCGGATCGCGCACCACGCCGAAGCCCGACTTGGTGCCGACGACGAAGGTGAAGAAGCCGTCGAGATCATCGAGCGCGTTGGTCAGCGCCTGCCCCAGATCTTTGCCCTTGGCCATCTCGGCCGTCAGATAGGCGGCGGCGACTTCGCTGTCGTTCTGCGTCTCGAAGGTCATGCCTTCGCGCACCAGTTCGCGGCGCAGGTTGTTGTGGTTGGAGAGCGAGCCGTTATGCACCAGGCACTGGTCGGCACCGGTTGAGAACGGATGGGCGCCAAGCGTGGTGACTGCCGATTCCGTTGCCATGCGGGTATGGCCGATGCCATGCGTGCCAGCCATCTGGCGAATGCCGAAACGGGAGACGACGTCCTTCGGCAGCCCTACTTCCTTATAGATCTCGACGCTGTCGCCCGCGCCCATGACACGAATTTCCGGCCGCTCCTGGGCCAGCAGATCGCGCACCGCCGAAGCCTTGTCCGCGTTGGCTTCGATGACCGCATGGGTGCTTTTCAGCTCCACGGCGACGCTTGAATCGACCGACTTCAACAGCGCTTCAAGGCCGGCAAAATCCTGCTTCGGATCAGCCGATTGAACGGTGATTTTCGCGCGGCCATCCAAGGGCGCGCCGTAAATGGCGATGCCGGCGCTATCCGGCCCGCGATCGGTCATGATGACCAGCATATCGGACAGCATGGCACCCAATTGCGGCTCCAGACTCCTGTCCTTCAAAAACAATCCGACAATTCCGCACATGGGGACAATCCTTTGTTTCGTTGATGAAAGATGGATAGCAGGTGCACTTTTGGATTTCAACTATGAAGAAAGTTATTTTCTTTTTAGGCAATGTGAAGAGTGGATAAATGGCCGACGGCAGGTAACCTAACTCGTCCGTCAACAGAACAAGTCTGTTCTGAGAGTGAAATTTTCTCATCTGGAAAGAATGTTGGTTAAGGACGCTCGAAACTGCCGGGCTGACGGTGCGCTCGCGGTGACTCCCCGAATGCCGCACGGTAGCTCCGCGCAAAATGTCCACCGCTGGAAAATCCAGTGGCGAATGCAATTTCAGAGATGGAAAGCGGGCTTTGCTGCAACAGCCGCCGGGCATGATCAAGCCTCAGTTTCCGATATTCGAGAAGGAAGGATGAGCCCATCTGGCTGGAAAAAAGACGATCCAGGTGACGTGGCGAAAGACCGGCCAGTTTGGCCATGGCCTGCCGATCGAGCGGCGCTTCGATCGTCGCCTCCATCTTCTCGAGCACCATCAGCAAGCCCGGATGATTGACCCCGTAACGCTCCGCCAGCGACGCCCGCTGGGGCGCACCGGAGCTTTCCACCTGGGTATGAAGATACCAGTCGCTGACCCGACGGGCGAAATCCGAGCCCATACGTTCCGAGATCAGCGCGTGCATCATGTCGAGCGGGGCCACGCCGCCGCCGCAGGTGATGCGGTTGCCATCGAGAACATAGCGCGCCTGACGGGGAGCAAGACCGGGAAAGGCCTCCACCAAGGCCGACGCATGCTCCCAGTGGATGGTGAAGTCGCGATCCTCCAGCAGTCCCGCCGCTGCCATCAGATAAGGACCGCCGGAAATGCCGCCGATGCGCACGCCGTCGCGGGCAAGCTGGCGCAGGCAGGCCAGCACAGCCGGAACATTCCAGTCGACCGGCGTGCCGCCGGCGCAGACGAAGACGGTATGGAAACCGGAGCCACGGCCCGGCAGCGGCGCGGCGGGGACGGGAATGCCGGAAGACGTCATCCCGGCATTTCCTTCAACGACATGCGCTGAAAGCGCATAAATATCCCGGCCCGCAAGAAGATTGGCTGCGCGCAGCGGCTCAACTGCCGAGGCATAAGACATCAGCGCAAATCCCGGGATGAGGATAAAGCCGATCTTCTGGACGTTTTTCAGGTCATCTGACGCCATGTCTGAATAATGGCTGTAAACGTCTCTTTTCTGCAAGTGTCGAAATGCAATCCTGTCATGATCGGCGCGGTTCATCGGGATTCCATTGCCATGCGCTACTCTGCCTTTTCCGTTTTTCTGAATGCCCTGCGTGGCAACAAGGGCTGGACGCCTGCATGGCGCAGCCCGGTTCCGAAGAACCACTATGACGTCATCATCGTCGGCGGCGGCGGGCATGGTCTGGCCACGGCCTATTATCTCGCTAAGGAATTCGGCGTCACCAATGTGGCGGTGCTGGAAAAGGGCTATGTCGGCTCCGGCAATGTCGGCCGCAACACCACAATCATCCGCTCCAACTACCTGCTGCAGGGCAACAACCCGTTTTACGAGTTGTCGATGAAGCTCTGGGAGGGACTGGAGCAGGACTTCAACTTCAATGCCATGGTTTCGCAGCGCGGCGTACTCAACCTCTACCATTCTGACGCCCAGCGCGACGCCTACACGCGGCGCGGCAATGCCATGCGTCTGCACGGCGTTGATGCCGACTTGCTCGACCGTAACGCCGTGCGACAGCTGCTGCCCTTCCTCGATTTCGACAATGCCCGCTTCCCGATCCAGGGCGCGCTGATGCAGAGGCGCGGCGGCACCGTGCGCCATGATGCCGTTGCCTGGGGCTATGCGCGCGGCGCCGACAGCCGCGGCGTCGATATCATCCAGAATTGCGAGGTCACCGGCATCCGACGCGAAAACGGCCGCGTCGTCGGTGTCGAGACAAGCCAGGGCTTTATCGGTTGCGGCAAGCTGGCACTGGCAGCGGCCGGCAATTCCACCACCGTTGCCGATATGGTCGACCTGAAACTGCCGATCGAAAGCCATGTGCTGCAGGCTTTCGTCTCGGAAGGACTGAAACCATTTATCGACAATGTCGTCACCTTTGGCGCCGGGCACTTCTACGTCTCGCAGTCCGACAAAGGCGGCCTCGTCTTCGGCGGCGATATCGATGGCTACAATTCCTATGCCCAACGCGGCAATCTGGCGACGGTCGAGCATGTCGCCGAGGCCGGCGTCGCGATGATCCCTGCGCTTTCGCGTGTCCGGGTGCTGCGCGCCTGGGGCGGGGTGATGGACATGAGCATGGATGGCTCGCCGATCATCGACCGCACAGCTATCGACAATCTCTACCTGAACGCCGGCTGGTGTTACGGCGGCTTCAAGGCCACGCCCGCTTCCGGCTTCTGCTACGCCCACCTGATCGCCAAAAACGAACCGCATGAGACCGGTCGCGCCTTCCGGCTCGACCGCTTCGCGCGTGGCCGGATGATCGATGAAAAGGGCGTCGGCTCGCAACCCAATCTGCATTGAGGAGATGGCATGAAAGAGGCCGCGCCCGCTGAGAGAACGGATCACTGAGATGCAGGTGATGATCGAGGGACAGTCACACTTCCAGCCTTTCGGCTTATCCTATTGGGGTTTTGCAAATCTCAACAAGGGAGTTGGAAGCATGACTGCCTCTTATGATTACCATATCGGCGTCGATTACCACAAATCCTATAGCCACCTGGTGGTTCAGGACAGCAATGGCAAGACGCTGAGATCCGGCCGGGTGAAGAACGAGCGACAGTCGCTGGGCGGGTTTCTGGAGCGCTACCGCGAGAACTCGCATGCGGTTGTCGAAGCGACGCGCAACTGGATGGTGATGTACGACTGGCTCGACGACATTTGTGATGATGTCGTCCTCGCCCATCCCTGGAAGGTCAAGGCGATCGCCGACGCCAAGATCAAGACCGACAAGATCGACGCGACGGTGCTGGCGCATCTGCTCAGAGCCGACCTGGTGCCCGAAGCCTGGGCCTCGGCGAACGCGCAAGAGAGCTTCGCGTCGCGCTGCGCGAGCGGATGTTTTACGTCCGGCTGCGGACGATGACGAAGAACCGGATCGTGACGGTGTTTGATCGCTATCCGGAGCAGACGGCACTGCTAAAGAAACTCGGCGATCTGTTCGGCAAGGCCGGCCGCATCCAGCTTGCGCAGGTGAAAGTCTCAGAGATCGACCGCATCCAGATCGACCGTGGCCTCGACTTCATCGGCGACATCGATGTGCGCATCAAGCAGTCGGAGGCGACGATCCGGGCGATGACCAAGGCCAATACCAACGTGAAGCTGTTGAAGACGATCCCTGGCATCGGCGAGTTCTTCGCCCGACTGATCGACGCGGAGATCGACGACATATCGCGCTTCCGCAACCCGAAGAAGCTTGCCGCCTATGCCGGGCTTGTGCCCTCGACCTATTCGAGCGGCGGCAAGACCTTTCTTCATTGGAGACCTTTCATGGCAAGATCATCAAGCAGGGCAACAAGTGGCTGCGCTGGGCCTTTGTTGAAGCCGTCACCCCTGCCATCGCCAGCGATCCGCAGCTTCGAGCCCAGTATGAACACTTGAAGATCAGAGGAATGAACAAGGCGCGTGTTGCGATCGCGCGCAAGCTTTTGACGATCGCCTTCCAGATCCTGCGTGACCAGCGCGCTTATGAGCCGCGCGGCGAAAGCACCATGGAAGGCGCGTCGACGATATCCCGGTTGTCCTGATGTTTACTTAGCGAGCCCGGCAGGACTGGGCTGCGCTCATCGAGGAGAATGGAAAGCGGGAGCCGAACGCCACCCTGTGACCGAAGCCAGAAGCGGCATTAGGGCACGCATTGGAGAATGGTTCGAGAGCCGCAGGACGGAAACATTCTGTCCCGCGGAACGGAAGACTTGGCCGATCGGCGAGAACGCCGGTCAAAACGAAACCGAACCCAAGGAAAGCCGCCAATTGAAGGCGTTTTGCCCCTTGTGTTCTTTCATTGGAGTTTACATGGCCAGCCTGATCGCCTGCCCCCATTGTGGGCCGCGCCCCAAGGAAGAATTCACCGTGCGCGGCGACGCCGGCATAACCCGCCCGGCACCCAATGCCGGTGAGGACACCTGGTACGCATACGTCTACCTGCGCGACAATCCGCGCGGACGTCACAAGGAACATTGGCACCACACATCCGGCTGCCGCCGCTGGCTGGTGGTCGAGCGCGATACGACGACCCACGCGATCTATGCGGTATCGGATGCCAGCGCCCGCGGAGAGACCGCATGAGTTCCCATCGTCTTTCCAAGGGCGGTCGCATCGAGCGCGCCAAGCCGCTCGATTTCACCTTCGACGGCAAGCCGATGCAGGGTTTTTTCGGTGACACGCTGGCTTCGGCGCTTCTCGCAAACGGCCGCCAGCTTGTCGGCCGCAGCTTCAAATATCATCGCCCGCGCGGTATCCTGACCGCCGGTGCCGCCGAACCCAATGCACTCGTCACGATCGGCGAGGGCGGACGCACCGAAGCCAATACCCGCGCCACACTGGTCGAGCTCTACAGTGGCCTCAAAGCAAAAAGCCAGAACCGCTGGCCCTCGGTCGATTTCGACCTCGGTGCCATCAACAGCCTGCTCTCGCCCTTCCTCGGCGCCGGCTTCTACTACAAGACCTTCATGTGGCCGGCGACCTTCTGGGAAAAGGTCTACGAGCCGATCATCCGCAAGGCGGCAGGCCTTGGCCGCTCAACCTATGAGCCTGATCCGGACGCCTACGAAAAATGCTGGGCGCATTGCGATCTTCTGGTCATTGGCGCGGGCCCCACAGGTCTCGCTGCCGCCCTGACCGCAGGCCGCGCCGGTGCCCGCGTCGTCCTCGCCGACGACGGTTTTGAACTCGGCGGCTCGCTGCTATCAGAAACGGCGCCGGTCGTCGGCAAATCTGCAAGCGATTTGCTGGCTCAAACGCTGGCTGAACTGGCAGATATGCCGAACGTCCGTCTTTTCTCCCGGACGACTGTGTTCGGCTGGTACGACGGCAATGTCTTTGGCGCTGTCGAAAGCGTACAGAAGAACACCGCCACGGTGAACCCGAACCGGCCGGTAGAGCGCATCTGGCGCATCGCCGCCAAACAGGTGATCCTCGCCTCCGGCGCAGAAGAGCGGCCGCTGGTTTTCGGCGGCAACGACATCCCCGGCGTGATGATGGCAGGGGCGATGCGCTCCTATCTCAACCGACAGGCTATCGCGCCCGGAAAAAGCACGGTCATATTCACCAACGATGCCTCCGGTTACGCGACCGCCGCCGATCTGGAAGCGGCCGGCCTTGAGGTCGCGGCCATCGTCGACAGCCGCCCGGATGCCCCGCGCACATGGTCCGGCAAGGCACGCATCCTCCCGGGCGCCGTGGTTGTCGACGCCAAGGGCGGCAAGAGCGTCAAGGGTGTGACCGTCCTCAACAATGGCCGCCCCGAAACGATCTCCGCAGACGCGCTCGGCATGTCCGGTGGCTGGAGCCCGATCATTCATCTCGCCTGCCATCGCGGCGCAAAGCCGGTCTGGTCGGATGCCAAGGCTGTTTTCCTCGCTCCGGAAACGCAAGAGGGACTGACCGCCGCTGGTGCCGCTGCCGGCATTGGCAGCGTCGAAGCTTGCCTTGCAGACGGTGCCGGCAAAGCCACGTCGGCCCTGCAGGCGCTCGACTTCTCGAATGCAACAGCCGCTTTCGCCGCAAAGGCCGACACGACAACCGTCTCAAAGCCGCTCTGGCGCGTCCACGGATCGAAGGGCAAGGCCTTCGTCGACTATCAGAACGACGTCCACCTCAAGGACCTCGGCCTCGCGGTCAGCGAGGGCTATGGCCATGTCGAGCTTGCCAAACGCTATACCACCAACGGCATGGCAACCGATCAGGGCAAGCTGTCGAACGTCAACGCCATCGGCATTCTTGCCGAAGCGCGAAAGGTCTCGCCAGCCGATGTCGGCACAACGACGTTCCGCCCGTTCTACACGCCGCTTTCTTTCGGTGCGCTGACCGGCGCTTCCAAGGGCAAGCACTTCCAGCCGGTGCGCAAGTCGCCGCTGCATGAGTGGGCCAAGAAGAACGGTGCGGTCTTCGTCGAAACGGGCCTTTGGTACCGCTCCTCCTGGTTCCCGAAGGTGGGCGAAACGACCTGGCGTGAAAGCGTCGATCGCGAAGTGCTGAATGTCCGCGAGAATGCCGGTATCTGCGACGTCTCCACTCTCGGCAAGATCGAGATTTTCGGCAAGGACGCCGCCGAATTCCTCAACCGGATCTATTGCAACGCCTTCTTGAAGCTACCGGTCGGCAAGGCGCGCTACGGCCTGATGCTGCGTGAAGACGGGATGATCTACGATGACGGCACCACGAGCCGCCTTGGCGAAACTCATTTCTTCATGACGACGACCACCGCCTATGCGGCAGGCGTCATGAACCATCTGGAATTCTGCGCCCAGGCGCTATGGCCCGATCTCGACGTGCAGTTCGCCTCCTCGACCGATCAATTTGCACAGATTGCCGTTGCCGGACCGAAATCCCGCATGATCCTTCAGACGCTGGTGGATGAGGACATTTCCGACGCGGCCTTCCCATTCCTTGGGGCAAAGGAAGTGTCGCTCTGCGGCGGTAAGCTCACCGGACGGCTGTTCCGCATCTCGTTTTCCGGCGAGTTGGCCTACGAACTGGCGGTTCCTGCCGGCTACGGCGAAGCGATCGCCGATGCGATCATGGAGGCCGGCAAGCCGCACGGCATCTGCCCTTACGGTGTCGAGGCGCTGGGCGTCATGCGCATCGAGAAAGGCCATGTCACCCATTCCGAGATCAACGGCACGGTCATCCCGTCGGACCTCGGCTTCGCCAAAATGGTCTCCACGGCCAAGCCGGACTTCATCGGCAAGGCGATGCTCTCACGGGAAGGTTTGACGGCAGATGATCGGCTTTCACTCGTCGGCGTCAGACCGCTCGATCCAGCGACGACGTTCAAGACAGGCTCGCATATCCTCTCGGATGGTGCCGTACCCTCGCTCGAAAGCGACCAGGGCTACGTCTCCTCCAGCTGCTATTCGCCTAACCTTGGCTCGACCATCGGTCTGGCCCTGGTCAAACACGGCCCGAAGCGCCACGGCGAGCATGTCACCGTCTGGAACGACCTGAAAAACGAATACACCAAGGCCGTGCTCTGCAGCCCGGTTTTCTTCGATCCGGAAAACGGAAAGCTCCATGGTTGATTTTTCGCACCTTCACCGTCCTGCCCTTGCGGACGCCAAGTCCGGTTCGTTCGGCGCATCTTCAACCGGTAAGCGGATCAGGCTTACGGCTCTGCCGGAAGGTCACGTACTGCAGGTTCTCGCAGCGCGTGGAAGCGGCGAGCTGCAGAGCCTGATCCCAAGGATCGGCGATGGTACCCCTCATTCGGTACGTCCCTATGGCCCGGGACAATGGTTCGTCGTCGGCGATGCGCCTCTTTCCGCCACTGAAATTTTCGGCAGGACGCCGCTTCTGGACGGCAGGGCCTGGCTTTCCGATCAAGGCCATGGCCGCATCCGGATCGGCATCAGCGGACCGGCTGTCGAGACCGTCCTTGCCAAGGGCACGGCCGTCGACCTAGACAGCGCCAACTTCCCCGTCGGCCGATCCGCCATAACGCTGATCGGCCATATCTCGGCGCTGATCACGCGAACGGGCATGGAAAGTTTCGAGCTTCTGGTGTTGCGCGGCTTTGCCGAAAGCCTCTGGGACGAACTCATCCAGATGAGTCTCGAGTTCGGCGTGGACGCAAAAACGATGCGTTAGACCAGCTGTCTGGTCCGCAAAGCAAAATCAATTGGTTTGGCTCCGCCTCTGCGGGTAGCTGATGATTGCCAAGTAGCGAGCCGGCAGTTGAACCAGTTCTTGCGGTCCGTGAGGCGAATCGGCATCGAAAAACAGGCTGTCACCCGGCTGCATGGTGTAGAGCTGATCGCCGTGGCGGTAAACCACTTCGCCCTCCAGCATAAAGAGGAACTCCATACCTTCATGCTGGAACGTCGGGAAGACATCGGATTCGGCCGTCAGCGTTATGAGATAAGGTTCGACAGTGACGCCACTGGTATTGTTGGCGATGTGACCGAGCAGGCTGTACTGATGCCCCGCGCGCGTACCGCGCCGCTCGATGTTCACACCTTCGCCGGCTTTGACGAATATCGCATTGTGGGGCTCCTCAAACCGGCGAAAGACGGCCGTGAGCGGCACACCGAGCGCTCTGGTCAGTGCCTGCAGCGTGGTCAGCGAGGGTGAAATGTTGCCGTTCTCGATCTTCGACAGCATGCCCACCGAAATACCGGTCGCTGCTGCGAGGTCGGTGACGGTGATGCCGAGCGCTTTGCGATAGGTTCTGACCTCGTGCCCTATGGCCATTTCCAGATTGTTTTCCCGGGGCTCGCGAATCCGGTGCGGATCCTGGGACAAAATGGTCTGCTTTTGTCCATACTTCTCGTTGTCGGTCATCGCTATCTCCTACGAGTCATGTTCTTTACAGGAAACATCTCGTTATTCGGAAGAAATTTTTCTGCTGAGTGTAATCGACGCTATGGCGAGGGCGGGTCTTGCCCTCAGGACATTACAAAGTCTCTGTGGTCACAGACCCCCGCAACCGCGCTAAGGCACGACATAAGCGCCGAAACTGCGAGCCGGTAGGATGCGTTGCGATGGATATCAAGGTTTTAAATCCGCTTCGATGGTAGGGCTGCTTGCCAGAGGCTCCCTTGGTCGCCGGAGTTTGATACGCATCCTCGGATAATGCGCCCTTAGTTCCGAGCGATCGTATCAATGCCCGACTCTATCTCCCAGGGCCAAATCGCCCACGCCTCCTGACGGCGCCTCCGGGCTTAAAAACAGGCATTTCCCCGCGAAAAAGGAAGATCCTATGCGTTGTGCGCATAGGTGGGGTGAGGGATTGTCGCTGTTTTGAACCGATTGAAACATCTATATTCCAATCATCGAAACGACGCCGGAACCAAGCAAGGTTGCTGACGTCAGACAAGCCTCAGGAAAGGGGATCATCATGAACGTAGCACGCTCTTTCAACAACTGGCGCAAGTTCCGTCAGACCGTTACCGAACTTGGCCGCATGTCCAGCCGCGAACTGCAGGACCTCGGTATTGACCGCGCCGACATCCGCAGCGTTGCCCGCGCATCGATCGCGCGCTAACCGCACAGCATTTGGTCTTTAAGACTGCTCGACGCCCGCTGATGACGCGGGCGTTTTTGCGTTGATCGTCCGCGTCTAAGATCGGTTGGATCCTTGCTCTGTTCGTCAGCCTTTCCGACTTGTATTTTTTGCATAGCTGCAGTGCAGCATAAGGCATTGGCACGGTTTATGGTCGGTGTATGATGACAGCCATCGAAGCGATGCACCTCCTCCCGCAAAGCTTCGAGTTTCAGACGGCCCACTCCTCCTCCCAAGGGCGTCTGTAGGAACGGCGGCACTCCTCCTCCCAGTCGCTGTTCGGTTCTTTTCGAAAAGCCTGCCGCACCTCCTCCCGCGGCAGGCTTTTTCGTTTTCGGAGCCTTGGTTCCCGCACTAGAGCATCGCACTTGAATTGAGAATCGAGTGGGGTTTTCACGAGGGTATTGGTGTGATTCACTGCGGTTGGAGGTGAATCACATGGGTAAATCTCATTCTGTTGATCTTCGTCAGCGTGTTGTTTCCATGGTCGCTAGCGGCCAATCACGGCGAGCCGCTGCCCGTCATTTCGCAATCAGCGACAGCAGTGCGATCAAGCTGCTGCAACGCCGGGAGCGGACTGGGCTGATAACCCCCGCGCGTCAAGGAAGGCCACCAGGTGCAGGGAAACTGTCGGCGTTTCGCGATTTCCTGGTCGCACAGGTCGAAGGCAAACCGGATATCACCATGCCAGAGCTTGCCCGTCGCCTTGAGGATGAACATGGATTGGTTATTCCACCATCGTCCCTGTCGCGGTTTTTGATAACGCAGGGATACACATATAAAAAAACAGATAATGGCGTCGGAACGCGCTCGCGCTGATATCCGAAAGGATCGTGATGTCTGGATTTCGAAACGCCAACCCCGGATGCGATTTGAACCGCATCGACTTGTTTTCTTGGACGAAACCTCGGTGAACACAAAGATGGTGAGACTGCGTGGGCGCTCCCCGCGCGGCGAGCGTCTCATCACGGATGCGCCCTTTGGCCACTGGGGGACACAGACATTCATTGCAGGCTTGCGCTGTTTCGGTCTTACTGCGCCCTGGATTATTGACAGGCCGATGAACCGGGAAATCTTCGACACCTACATCGAGACCCAGCTTGCGCCGACACTCGAACCAGGCAATGTCGTCATCCTGGATAATCTTCGCGTTCACAAGAGCGATAAAGCCAAAGCCTGCCTCAAGGAAGTTGGTGCGTGGCTCCTGTTTCTGCCGTCTTATTCGCCAGATTTGAACCCGATCGAAATGGCCTTCGCCAAAATTAAGGCCCATCTCCGAGCCGCCGCCGCTCGCACGTTTGACGCACTCTCAAATGCGCTCGGATCCATCTGCAACCTCTTCAACAGCCAAGAATGTCGAAACTATTTTACAGCCGCAGGCTATGGGTTCGATTAAAGGTACGGCGCTCTAGGTTGCGATCGAGTTGTCGCTGTTCCTGCGTCGCGTCGCGGGCTGAGGTTGTTTTGCAAATTCTAGCATACGCGCGCGATACGCGTTCGCCCGTTTTCAGAGCGTAGCCAGCAAGGATACGAACTGCTTGGCAAGCGATGGGGCTGGGTTACAGGTGTAACGCGCTTGCCGTTTGTATCGCAGGAAGCAACGGCTTCCCTGCTGGTTTGGCTGCCATCGATGACGACTCGCTCTGGTCCGACAAGGATGCCGCGTTCGTCGCCATCTCGACCGGCACCGTCAAGGTCCATCGCCGCAACGTCTACCGAAAGCTCGGAATATCATCACAGACGCAATTGCTTGCCATATACCTTAGAAATCTTTCCTGAAGCGCGGGGGGATCCAACGCGTTGGTTCCGGTGCAAACGTCTCTGTTACCTTTTTATGGGATCTGAAGGAAATGATGGCCTGAACCAGCGATGGATCGTTGAGTGGCCGAGCCTCAGGCCGATCGCCTCGGAAGAGTGTCCTTGTAGGACAAGGTCGACAATCGCGGTCTCGCGGCTGGTGAGATTAAGATCGCATCCATTTCTCTCCCTTGCTGACAGAGCGCTTCAACCAGCGCAAGCGTGCCGTTACTCGGAACTGGCATGCCGACTTACATCAAGGTTCGGGGCCAATGGATGTATCTCTATCGCGCCATCGACACCGTCGAGTTCAGGTTCAGCGAACATGGGGACCTGTCGGCTGTCAAACGCTTCGTTGGCAAGGCGTTCAGCCGCCGTGGCCGTTCACCAGCTTTGCGCCTGCGGCCACCGCCACCTCGTGAATGCAGTTGCGCATCGAAGCGGGATCCAAGCCCTGCCCAGTAATGCCGGACCATGCTTGCGATCAGCGGTTCCGCTTTCTTCAAGAGAGCGAAGTCCGAAGACGGGAAGGGTCCGGTCTTTTCCCGGCGCATCAGCGAGAGAACAATAGTGATGTCGTCATCGGCAGTGACAAAGAAGCCGATTTCCTCCGCCAGCCCCGTCTGGACGTAGTAGGTACGATAGTACTCGCTTGAAAAGAACCTGTCGGGTGCAAGTTCCCGCATGCGAAACACGCCTGCGCGGCGCTCGTGGGCAGTGTGGTAGAACGGGTCGAGCAGGTACGGTCCGGCCTGATAGAGCGTCACAAAAATGATATGCTCCTTCGGGTCGAAGGTGCTGTAGAGATCGATCGGCCGCTCCTTACCGCGATAGGCGAAAACAACGACGTAGTCGAAGCGCACGAGCGCCGCCATCATCTGTCGAAAGGTCTCGCCGAATTCCGCATCGCTCATGGCGAGCCGGCCCACTGTGGCGTTGAAGGCCTGAAATAACGCCTCCAGGTCAGTGCTCATTGTCGCTCTCCCGATCGAATGCAAAGAAAATATGTGCTCCCCGTGTATATACCTTCCACGAAGGCCTGATGGCTAAAATACCTCTCTCGGGGTATATACCGTGAGGGAAGGGCGAGCTTAGTCTTTCCTTAACGACGGTGGCAAAAGGCAGCGCTAGACTGTCCAATCCAAACCAACCGCAGGGAACAGACGTGGCATCCGCTTCGACGAACGATATCGAATTCCGTTCGGTCACAAAGAACTATGGCGCTGTGACCGCCGTAACGGACATCAACCTCAATGTGCCGAAGGGCGCCTTTCTGGCGTTGCTCGGTCCTTCCGGCTGCGGCAAGACCACTTGCCTGCGCATGATCGGGGGCTTCGAGCAGCCAAGCGAAGGCACCGTGCTGATCGACGGGCGCGAGATGAACGGCGTCCCCGCCTACCGACGCCCGGTGAACATGGTCTTCCAGCACTATGCACTGTTTCCGCATTTCGACGTCCGGCACAACGTTGCCTATGGTCTGAAGCAGATGCGGCCCAAGCTTGGGGCGGCGGAAATCGACCGGCGCGTCACCGAGGCGCTTGAAATGGTGCGGCTCGGCGGCTTCGCCAAGCGCCGCATACACGAGATGTCCGGCGGTCAGCAGCAGCGGGTGGCGCTGGCGCGCGCGATCGTCAACCGTCCGTCGGTGCTGCTGCTCGATGAGCCGTTAGCCGCGCTCGACAAGAAGCTGCGCTCGGCCATGCAGATCGAACTACAGACATTGCAACGTGAACTCGGCATTACCTTTGTTCTGGTCACCCATGATCAGGAGGAAGCGCTCTCGATGGCAGATATCGTCTGCGTGATGAGCGCAGGGCGCATTCGCCAGCTAGGCTCACCGCAGGAGGTCTATGATGTCGGCAAGACCAATCGGGTGAAGGCAACGATGGAGGCGGACGGCACGACGCTGCGTCTTGCTGACGGCTCGGCTATCGCTGCCCGGAGCCGGGTTGTTTCGCCCGGCGAAATGATCGTCGCGATCCGCCCGGAATTTATCCGCCTGACACGGGCGCAGGCGCCCGGCTTTGCCAGCTTCAAGGGCACGGTCACCCATCGCATCTTCCTCGGTTCTTCTGCGGAATATGCGGTGACGGTTCCGCGGCTCGGCGACTTCCTGGTCACGGCCGACCGGCGCAACATGAACGAGAGCGACCTGGTCGAGCCGGGCGAGGCGGTTTTCCTCGGTTTCGATCCACTCGCAGCCCACGTCTTTCCAGCATCAAGTGCAGCATAAAATCAAAACAAGGGAACAGCATCATGAGCAAGGACGACTATAAGGATAACCTCCCCATTTCCGCCGAAGGCTTCATGGACGAGTTCATGCGCCTGAAGCGCGGCTCCGTCAGCCGCCGTCACTTCCTCGGCGTCACCGGCCTCGGTCTTGCGACCGCCGTGATGTCGCGCTTTCCCGGCGCGCTGTCGACATCGGCCTACGCCGCCGGCGAACTTGGTACGCAGATGTCGATTGCGACCTGGCCGAACTATCACGACCCGGCGACCTTCGAGAACTTCAAGGCGGCAACGGGCGTTGCCGTCGAAGTCAACGTTTTCGGGTCGAACGAGGAAATGCTGGCAAAGCTGCAGGCGGGTGCTTCCGGCTGGTCGCTGTTCGTGCCGACCAACTACACGATTTCAACCCACCAAAAGCTCGGCCTGATCGAAGAGCTGGATCTTTCAAAGATTCCGAATTTCAGCCGGTCGACTGAAAACCCGCGCTTCACCAAGGAAGGCCAGATCGACGGCAAGACCTATGCCGTGCCGAAGAACTGGGGCACGACCGGCTTTTCCGTCAATACTTCGAAGATCAAGACGAAGCTTTCGAGCTGGAAGGACTTCTTCGAGATTGTCCAGACCGAAGCCGACGGCCGCGCCATGGTGCATGATTATCAGCTGACCACAATCGGCAGCGCGCTGGTTTCGCTGGGCTACGGTTTCAATTCGATCAAGCCGGAGGAACTGGCGAAGGCAGAAGAGCTGCTGATCAAGGTGAAGCCGCATCTCTTCGCCATCAACTCCGACTATCAGCCGGGCATGCGCGCCACGGACGCGTGGATGACGATGTGCTGGACGAATGATGGCGCGCAGCTCAACCGCGACATGCCTGAGCTTGCCTACGTGCTTGGGGCAGACGGCGGCGAAATCTGGACCGACTACTACGCGATCCCGAAGGACGCTCCGAACAAGGCGGCCGGCTACGCCCTTCTCAACTACCTGATGGATCCTGCGAACGCGGCGAAGGAGCACATCGCCAACGGCGCGCCGGCCACCGACAGCCGCGTCATTTCATTGCTGCCGAAGGAGGTCACCTCGAACAAGATTGTCTATCCGGATGAAGCGTCACTGACGCCGCTGGAATTCGGCGCCGCCGTAACCCTGACCGATCCGGGTCGTGCCGAGCTGATGGCGCGGTTCAAGTCGGCGTGACCCTGCCTTCATGCAATGCCTCTCCCCGGGTACGGGAAGAGGCAAGCCGCCTCGTGGACTTCAAACAGCGAACGTTCAGAATGGCCGTGTCACCGGACACCAGAAAGCGACTGATCACTGTCGCGCTCGTCGCGCCGGCAAGCGCATGGCTGTTCGTGTTCCTGGTCTTGCCGTTCATCGCCATCGTTGTCTTCGCCTTTGGCGAGCGGGCACCGGAGGGCGGTTATCAGGCGGCATTTACCTTTGCCCAATTCGCCAATCTCGGATCACGTGCGGCGGCTTTCAAGAATACGCTGGTGCTTGCCCCGATCGGGGCCTTTGTCTGCTTGTTGGTGGCCTATCCGGTCGCCTATTATCTGGCGGTGAAGGCAAGTCCGCAGCATCGGCTATTGCTGGTGTCTCTTGTGGTGGTGCCGTTCTGGACCAGTCTGCTCGTTCGCACCTATGCCTGGATGTATATTCTCGGTGCGCGCGGCATCCCGCATCTGCTGGAGTTTGTCGGTATCGAGAACGTGCGCCTTCTGAACACGCCGGGCGCAGTTCTCCTCGGCATCGTCTATGGCTATCTGCCGCTGATGATCATGCCGATCTATGTCAGCCTGGAGAAGCTGGATCGCCGATTGCTGGAAGCCTCTGCCGACCTCGGCGCCAAGCCACTCTCGACCTTCTTCGGCATAACGCTGCCGCTGTCGCTGCCGGGTGTGATGACGGGCGTGGCGCTGGTCACCATCCTGCTGCTCGGCGAGTACCTGATCCCGCAGCTGCTGGGCGGCGGCAAGGTTTTCTTCATCGGCAACGCGCTGGTCGACCTCTTCCTGCAATCGCGCAACTGGCCGTTCGGCTCCGCGATCGCCGTCACCCTCGTTGTCGTCGTCGTTATCGTGCTTCTCGTCGCCATGCGCATTGCGTGGCGCGTCGCGGGCACCCGCCAGGTGGATCTTGTCTGATGCGTGGGCTTGTTACGGCAGTCTATCTCTTTCTCTACACGCCGATTGCGCTGGTGGTGCTGTTCTCGTTCAATGCGGGCCGCAATGCCTCGGATTTCACAGGCTTTTCCACGCAATGGTACGGCAAGGCGCTGTCCAACACCTTCCTCATGGAAGCTCTTCGCAACAGCCTCGTAATCGCGCTTACCAGCGCTGCACTCGCGGCCATCTTCGGCACCATGGCTGCGCTGGGCATGGAGCGGCTCGGCGCCAGGACGCGGGCCGTGTTCGATGGCCTGTTTGCCGCGGCAATCGTCGTTCCGGGTGTTGTGATCGGCATCGCCACGCTCGTCGCTCTCG
Source organism: Rhizobium favelukesii (assembly GCF_000577275.2). NCBI lineage: Bacteria > Pseudomonadati > Pseudomonadota > Alphaproteobacteria > Hyphomicrobiales > Rhizobiaceae > Rhizobium > Rhizobium favelukesii. The sequence goes on along the minus strand of NZ_HG916854.1, from coordinate 639,727 downwards.
TTGAAGTCTTCGGCTTCATCAATCCGCTGCTGGCGGCGATCTGGCCCGGCGAGCAACCGCCGAAGCTGTCACTCGGCTACGGTTCTATCATCGCCGCCCACGGACTTTTCACCATGGCGCTGGTGACGATGATCGTGAAAGCGCGTATCGCCAGCCTCGGGCGCGATATCGTCGAAGCGTCGAGTGATCTTTACGCAACGCCGCTGACGACCTTCCGCCAAATCGTGCTGCCACAAATCCTGCCGTCGATCCTGGCGGGTTTCCTGCTCGCTTTCACCTTCTCCTTCGACGATTTCATCATCGCGTTCTTCGTGGCGGGATCGAATACGACGTTGCCGATCTACGTCTTTGCCTCGATCCGCCGTGGCGTGACGCCGGAGATCAACGCCATCGCCACCATGGTGCTCATCGCATCGCTGGGACTGATCCTCATCGCGCGCTTCCTGATGCGCGAAAAAACAACAAACTGAACGGGAAACACCATGATTCTTGAAAATCGCGTCGCGATCGTCACCGGAGCCGGATCGGGCATCGGCCAGGCCGGCGCGTTGCTCATGGCCGGGGAAGGCGCGTTCGTCGTGGTGACTGATCTGAGCGCCGACAATGCCGCCGAAACCGTCGGTCGGATCCAAGCCGCCGGCGGCAAGGCCGAAAGCCTCGTTCTCGACGTCACCAACGACGCAGCACTCAAAGCCGGCATCGCCTCGGTCGCCGAACGTCACGGCCGCATCGACATCCTCCACAATCACGCCGGCGCCCAGGTGGCGGGCGATCTCGAACAGGTAGCGGTCGCCGGGTTCGACAGATCGTGGAGCCTGAATGTTCGGGCGCATTTTATGGCGGCGCGCTTCGTCATGCCGCTGATGAAGAAAGCCGGTCGCGGCGTCATCCTCAACACCTCCTCCTCATCAGGCGTGCTCTACGATCGCGAGATGATCGCCTACACGACGACGAAACATGCCGTCATTGCAATGACCCGGCAAATGGCCGGCGACTACGCCAAATACGGCGTCCGCGTCAACGCGCTCTGCCCGGGCTGGGTCGATACGCCGTTCAACGAACCGTTCATCGCCCAGATGGGCGGGCGCGGCGCGATCGAGGCCTACATCGCCGAGAAAGTGCCGCTCGGGCGCTGGGCGAACGTCTCCGAGATCGCCGAGCCCATTCTCTTCCTTGTCTCGGACCGCTCGTCCTACATCACCGGGCAAATCCTCGTCGTCGACGGCGGGGAGACCATTGTCTGAATTTGGTCAGTCTCGTTTGCGCAAAGAGCGTCGTTGAAGACGTGTAAGGTCAACAGCCTACTTTGCAGTTGCAGCATAGTGGCGATCGATGATCCTGCTTCGGGGGTTGGGCGATAAGTAGAACCGACTGCCATGCGCGCCTCGGGCTGAACAATGTTGCGCGATTGCCTGACACTGCAATGAAAGGTGCATTCTACCTCCGCGTCCTTCAGCGAGCTTTTCGTAAGACCACCGCGGAAGCAACGCCACGATCTGGTTGGCTCTCGCGGCGCAAAGGCTGGCGCGGTGACGAATAGCGGAAATTCGCCGTGTCTACATCAGATTTTCGTGGTCTGAGAGTTTGGACCTTGCCGTGACGTCGTGCCTCCTTAGGTCAGCTGACATGTCATCTTCGCACCCGTGCCAGAGAGCAGTATGATCCTATCACTATCCGGCATCAGAAAGTCATATTCGACCGCCGAGGGCATAATCGAAATCCTGAAGGGTGTCGATCTCAGTGTCGCAGCAGGCGAAAGCGTGGCGCTCACGGGAGAGTCGGGCAGTGGAAAGAGCACACTTCTCCATTTGGCAGGTGGGCTAGACCAGCCCGACGCAGGGTCGATCTTTATGAATGGGCGGGACCTAGGACAGTTTGGAGAGAGCGAAAGGGCAAGATATCGCCGATCGGATGTAGGCCTCGTGTTCCAGCAGTTCAACCTCATCCCCTCACTAAGTGTTGCCACAAACCTTTCATTTCATGCCAAACTTGCTGACAGATACGATGCCGCATGGGAAAGACAGCTGATCGAAGGGCTTGGGTTGGAAAGTTATCTTGGCCGCTATCCCGAGCAATTATCCGGCGGCCAGCAGCAACGGGTCGCAATCGGTAGAACCTTGGCGGCGCGGCCGCCTCTGGTTCTCGCGGACGAGCCGACCGGAAACCTGGACGAAGCCACCGGTGATGCGGTCCTCGATCTGATGCTTTCGCTCGCACGAAATGCCGGATCAGCTCTTCTTCTGGTAACGCACTCGTCTCGTCTCGCTGATCGGTTGGATCGAAAGGTCGTCCTCCATGGTGGAAGGATCAGTGAATGAGGCTGGCCGCTTTCGCAGCACTCCTCTCACACTGGCGACGGAGACCTCTCCAGTTTCTAACCTTGATCCTGGGGATTGCTCTTGCGACCGCGCTTTGGTCAGGCGTTCAGGCAATCAATGCGGAAGCTAGGGCGAGCTATGTCCGGGCGGCATCTGTTTTGGAGCAAGGAGCTCTCCGACAGATTGTGGCGAGGGACGGCGGCAGCATTCCTGTTGAGATCTACGCAAGGCTGCGCCGGGGAGGATGGAACGTCTCTCCTGTGATCGAGGGAAGTCACAGGTTTGGAAACTTGCGTATACGGCTAATCGGCATCGACCTGCTGACCATGCCAAGCGAGGCGCAGGCTTTTCCGATCACTAGTGGTTCTGACTTGTTTGGCTTCGTCTCGGGGAAGGGCCAGCTTGTCGTCTCGGCGAGAACGGCCGAAAAGCTGCGCGGCGCCACAGATATGGATCTCAAGATTTCGGAGAAGACACCCGATGGTGCGGCTTTTTCCGATATCGCGGTGGCCGACAGATTGCTGGACGCACATGGCAAGTTGAGCCGTTTGGTAGTTGCTCCAAATCAGCCGGCGGGATTGGCTCCGCTCGACAGGATTGCGCCCGAGGTTACGCTCCGTGAAAACCAGGATCATCCCGATGTAGCCCGCCTCACTGACAGCTTTCATCTCAACCTGACGGCGTTTGGATTTTTATCCTTCATTGTCGGGCTATTCATCGTCTATTCGGCCACCGGCCTTTCGTTCGAGCAAAGACGCGGGACATTTCGGACGCTTCGATCCCTCGGCATCTCTCTGCGTGCTTTGACGTTGATGCTCGTGACAGAGCTTGCGATACTGGCGTTTTCGTCCGGGATGATCGGGGTCGTCATTGGCTACTTCATCGCTTCAGCGCTCATGCCGGGCGTGGCTGCTACGCTCAGAGGCCTATACGGCGCGAACATCTCTGGCTCTCTTTCGCTGCGGCCGGAATGGTGGCTGGCAGGACTGGCAATCGCCCTTGGCGGCACGGCCGTGTCATCGGCTCAAAGTTTGTGGAGGGTCTGGAGGTTGCCGATTTTGGCGGCCGCCCAGCCAAGGGCGTGGGCGAGGGCATCCGTTATAGGGCTCGTTTACCAGGCTATAACAGCAAGCATACTTCTCGGATTGGCGGCAATGGTCGCCGCTATGGGATCGGGGCTTATGATGGGCTTTGCGGTCCTCGGTTGCTTATTGCTCGGCACGGCTCTGATGCTGCCGGGTCTTCTTACAATTGCTCTTCTTGGCGCAGAACGGGCATCACGCAGTGCCATCGCTCGATGGTTTTGGGCCGATACGCGCCTGCAACTGCCGGGCCTGTCGCTTGCCCTGATGGCGCTTCTTTTGGCGTTGTCAGCAAATATCGGTGTCGGAACAATGGTCTCAAGCTTTCGGCTGACCTTTAACGGATGGCTGGATCAACGCTTGGCTGCGGAGCTTTACGTCACCGCCAAGGATGAAGATGAGGCCAGGCGGCTGCGGGAATGGCTTCCGCAACATGCGACTGCGGTCTTACCGATTTGGAGTGTCGAAGGCGAGGTTCTTGGTGAAGAGCTGCAGATCTACGGGGTTGCCGATGATCCGACTTACAGGGAACATTGGCCACTGATCGTCGCGGACAATGACGCTTGGGACAAGGTCGCGGCGGGGCAGGGCGTTTTGATCAATGAACAGATCTGGCGGCGCGGCGCCGCTCAGCCCGGGCAGACCATCACCATGCCCGGCGGATGGAACGCGATAGTCGTCGGGATCTATTCGGACTACGGCAATCCGATAGGACAAATCATCGTCGGGCTTAATTCGCTTGTCGAACACTACCCCGATGTTTCAAAGCTTCGGTACGGAATTCGTGTACCGCCTTCGCAGGCCCAGGACCTCAAGCGCCAGTTGGTCGATAAATTTGGATTGCTTGAGATGAGCATTGTCGATCAGGCTGCCCTCAAACAGCAGTCGAGGTCCATCTTCGAGCAGACGTTTAAAGTGACAGGCGCGTTGAATGTTCTCACTCTCGCCGTTGCTGGGTTCGCCATGTTCTCGAGCCTGCTGACGCTTTCCGGCATTCGGCTTCCCCAGCTTGCTCCGGTCTGGGCCATGGGCGTGCGGCGGCGTGATCTCGCACTGTTCGAAGTTTTGCGCACACTGGCCCTTTGGCTTGCAACGTTTGTCGCCTCGATCCCTGTAGGTCTGGCACTCGCATGGGTGCTGCTTGCAATCGTGAATGTCGAGGCTTTCGGATGGCGGCTGCCGATGACGATCTTCCCGCTCGACTGGCTGTGGTTGGGCGCGATCGCCCTTTTGGCTGCGCTCCTTTCGGTTCTGGTGCCCGTCAGACGCCTAGCCTCAATCAACCCGGCCGATTTGCTCAGGATTTTCGCTGATGAACGCTAGGTGCCTGGCCTCCGCTCTGGTGGCATTATCGATGATCTGTGCAGCCGGGAGCGCTTATCCGCAGGGTTTTGCTGGACTTGGGTCGGACGCGGAAGGCTTTGCCGTACCTCAAGAAGGCGTTGCTCTATCGTTTCCCACCGATCACGGAGCTCATCCCGACTACCGGATTGAATGGTGGTATGTGACCGCAAATCTCGTTGGCGAGGATGGGAAGCAGTATGGAGCGCAGTGGACGCTCTTTCGATCTGCCATGGCGCCGGGCGATCGCCCAGGGTTCGCGGACCCACAAATTTGGATCGGTCACGCGGCGGTCACCACCGAGAACCATCAATACGTAGGGGAACGACTTGGCCGTGGAGGCGTCGGACAGGCAAACGTAGTGGCTTTGCCATTCCAAGCGTGGATCGACACTTGGCAGATGAAGGGCAGTCAAAATGTGGATCGCGAGGCGCTCGCGAATATCGAGCTGAACGCTGACGGACCGGATTTTAGCTTCAGGCTGAACCTGACGGCAACCGGTCCGCTGGTGTTGCAAGGAGATCATGGGTTCTCCGTGAAATCTGAGAACGGTCAGTCAAGCTATTATTATTCGCAGCCCTTCTATCAGGTTTCGGGTGCGCTCAAGATTGATGGGGCAGATATCAAGGTCAGCGGGAAGGCTTGGCTCGACCGGGAGTGGTCTTCGCAGCCGCTCGCGGCCAACCAGACAGGTTGGGACTGGTTCTCGTTGCACTTGGATACCGGCGACAAAGTGATGGCATTTCGGCTCCGGGATGACCAGGATGGTTACATCTCAGCTAATACCAGCGAGCGCAGAGTGCGACTCACTTGGGATTCCCGAATCGGTGAAAATCTGAATCCATGGGGCAAACGGGAGGTTTGCAATGGGTTCGGCGATTGCATTGCGCGATGATTTTGATGGTCCTGCTCTGCGGCAGTTCGCGAAAGGGACCAAGGATGCCGCTCAAGCGCGGCGGCTTCTGGCGTTGGCGGAAATTTATGACGGCGGCTCGCGTACAGATGCGGCCCGGATCGGGGGCGTGACCTTGCAGATTGTTCGCGACTGGGTCGTTCGTTTCAATGAGCACGGGTCGGCCGGGCTCCTCAACGGCAAGGCTCCCGGCAATCGGCCCAAGCTGAATGATGATCAGCGCCAGGCCTTGGCCAAGATTGTAGAGCGTGGTCCGATCCCGGCTATCCACGGTGTCGTTCGGTGGCGGCGCAAGGATCTGGTCCAATGGATCTTCCAGGAATTCCGGATCTCGATGGACGAGACCACGGTTGGTCGCGAATTGAAGGCTCTCGGCTTTGCCAAGCTGTCTGCCCGGCCGCGCCACTACGCCCAGAATGAACCCGAAGTGGACGCTTTTAAAAAGAGTTCCCTGCCGCATTGGCAGCCATCAGAAGCAGCCTCCCGAAGAATACCGAGATCGAACTCTGGTGGGCCGACGAGGCGCGCATAGGTCAGAAAAACAAGATCACCCGCCGATGGGCTCGCCGTGGCACCCGACCTTCAGCGCCGCTGGATCAACGGACGATGTGGGCGTACATCTTCGGTGCCATCTGCCCCAAGAAAGGTAAGGGCGCGGGCCTCGTATTGCCCTATTGCGATACCGACGCCATGAATCAACATCTGCTGGAAATCAGCCAGGCAGTCGATGACGGCGCTCACGCGGTCCTCATCCTCGATCAAGCCGGATGGCACGTCACGCCGAAGCTCAGCGTCCCTGACAACATCACATTGCTGTTCTTGCCGCCGCGTTCGCCTGAATTGAACCCTGTCGAAAACGTCTGGCAATTTATGAGGGACAACTGGCTGTCGAACCGCATCTTCACAGACTACGAGGACATCGTCGCTCACTGCTGTGTCGCCTGGAACAAACTCGTCGCGCAACCCTGGAAGATAATGTCCATTGGACTGCGCGAGTGGGCGCATCGGTTTTGATCAATGCATGTTGGTATAACTGGATTAGCGCGGATGGGCGGACCACACCTCTTTTGGGCGCGGCGCTTCTAATGGAACCGGTACGACGAGCAACGGTGAACGGGCGTCAGATGCCGGTTGCATGGCGCATCAGAATTCCGGGCAAGTCGGTCGATATCATCACTCAACCTTTGAACGACCAAGCCTGGATGACAACCTCCACGCCGTATTGGGAGGGACCGATTGCCTTCACGGGGACAACATCAGGTGTCGGCTATCTTGAAATGACGGGCTACTGAACTGAACGCGACGAATTTCATGGCTTTGGGTTCGGCGGCGTCCCGGCTCGGGCTGAAGTCACTGACCGGACCGAGCACTTCTCCACTCCGCGACATCTTCCATTTGCACCCAAATCGTTTCCTCTTTTCCGGCACGACCATGCTCCAGCTTGTACGTCGCAACCTGGCCAAACGTGTCAACGTATTCGAGTAGTCGTTCCTCAGATGCGTCTGGTGGCGAAGCTACTCCTTCCAGAGCCTCCCGCGTCACGATGACGAGCCAATTCGTCGTCTCGTCTGCCATCGGGATGTGACCGTTCTCGTCTTGAAGAAATGGCGGCAGGTTAGGGCGGAGTTGAAGCGACATAGGGTGCCTAAGACTTTTTTGAAGCAACGTTGCCAGGAGAACTATAGTCGCTTTATGTCGTTCCAAGCAGAATCCGTGCACATCAACAAATACTTTGTGCGTCGTCGTGAGGCTTACTTCCCGATCGCCTCGTTCACAACGCCCACCGCATCGATCTATCCGGGGAAAGCTTGCGGCGAAATCAGCACCGCAAATCTGGACGCGCGGCCGCGATCAACTGACACAACTACAGCCAGCAGGACCCCAGCCTGATGGGGGCGAGATGATCCCGGGATCCGGGGGCGCAATCGTCTCGGAACAAACGGCCGGCTTCATCGTAATCGGCACCTCGGAGAAAAAATCGCCGACGGACCGGCCAAAGGCAAGGTGATCGAAATCTGGTTCCAGGATGAAGCGCCGATCGGGCAGAAGAACAAGATCACCCTCCGCTGGGTCAAACGCGGCACGCGACCAACTCGAGCTTGAACTGGTTCGTTTAGGTTTCAGTAGGGACGATTTATTCGGAAAAGCATCAGATCCGTAGGACGAGCCGGACTGATCGGTTCCAATCCTTCGACCTCTTCGCCTGCCAACAAGCGCGGCAGTAGCGGCAGCTGACCCTCACCCGGTAATCCCATTGGTATCCGGCAAATGGCGAGATAGTCGAAATCTGCCAGAAGCTCGGTCTGCTCCGAGCCATCCGAAGTCATGAATGTCCTTAGGAATCGCCTAATTGCAGGGGCTGCGCGGTGGAACGGGATACTTGATACGCTGACGTTTCCTGGTCCGTTGACAATGATATGGAGACCTAGAGCGGGCGGAGTCATGATCTTCGACCGTCCAAGCAAACTGATGGTGGTGAGATCGTCGTGTTCACAGGAATTCCACAAGAGATAGTCGAATGCGTCGTAGTTTTCGCGGGCCTCCGGACGCTTCGGAGTAAGAACAATCAACGCGAGAAGCAGGGACGCAAAGCAGCCGATGACTGCCAAAGCCTTCGACCCGTTTTCGGATAAGGATCGCCAGCCCAAGACCAGCTCTCTAATGGCGAGCGGCATAAGCAATGGAACGACGCCGACCGAAATTCTCAAAAAGCGGTTCGACAAAAAGACTACAAGAAGCAGTCCACAGGCAAGCAGGTAGATGATTGGTAGTTGCGGCCGTCCTTCGCTGATATACCGGCGCGCGGAGGGGGCTGCAAAGACGAGCATCAAGCTCATGGTCGCCAGCAGCGCGATGGCGATGTGATCGTGGCTGCGAAAGAATTGTAAAGACGACATTTCCTGCTGGATCCGGTCGAACCAGTACAGACGGCTTGGGCCGGTTATCATGGAGAACGGACCAGAAGCCGTCAGGGGATACTGCAAGAGGATACAAGTAAGAACGGCTGCGCCGAGAAATAGGAGAAGGATTCCGCGCACCGTCCAATTATAGCGTTCTCCCAGACCTATGGAGACGAAAACCGATACTAAGCCAAATCCCGACAGTGCCTGTATGTAGGGCATCGAAAAGGCGTCGGCAGACATTGCCCAGTAGTGAGGGGGTGGGATTAGGACGAGCATTAAAATTGGCGGCATGACCAAGCAAGCGATCCCCGTCGAACCCAGCATTGTCCGACTGCCGCGAACGCCGAACACCCACGTACAACTGAGCGCTATCAAAGTCAGGGCAGAAGTCGGTAGCGTCTCAAGTCCGACAGCCGTCGAAACCGACACGCCCATGCCAACAGTGGCTCCACCGACCATGTCGAAGCGACTTATGCCATATATGACAAGTAACAGTAGGACGATCTGCAGGTTATGATGGTCGATCCGACCCGGACTGAACTCCCAAAAGGCATATGGCATGACAATCAGCAGCCCCAGCAGTGTTTTGACTGGAAGATCCGCTTTCGAGGGATAAAGTCGCTTCAATACACTGACGATCAAGATGCTAAAGATGGCACCCAAGATCGGCGGCCATATTTTGAACGCGATATCGATCGCTTGCTCTTGCCCGAAAAAATACTGTAGGGCGAATGCGATGGACGCATAAGGTGCGTCGACCAGGCGCGACCATGGAGAGATGTATATTTCCGGACCGCGGACCATCGGTAAACTGAGATCGTACCAACCCGACGAGCTCATGAGCAATCGAAGGAGAAGACCGCGAAGTTGATCGTCGATATCGCCATTGTGAAGCGTATCGCCGGTAAGATCGAGTGAAATGTAGGCCGCGACCACGGAGACGACCAAGAGTAAGTAAGGGCCGAACGGCCAAGAATCGATCTGCACCTCACCGTGAGATGCTTTGCTCCAATGCCCGAAAAGCGCCATATCCTACTCTGCGTTAAAGTAGCAAAAAAAATATAAAAATCTGTAATGGTTGTAATCTCATAGGTTGAAAATAAACTCAATAGACGGATATTGGGCATAGCTAGCGACTAGATGGCTATCGGCACATTTGATACCGCAGTTCAGTTCCATAATTAAGCTTATGCCATTTTAACATGTAAGGGCTATTTAGTAATGCGACAGTTGGGCCAGTTAGAGATGCGACAGTCTTGCCTCTCGACGCGCTGGTCAAAGCCAACGTTGGGAGCAAGGATGACGATCTTCAGCCTGGTCGAGACCATGAGCGGTCGGAGTCGTCATGTCCTTTATGATCACCATGTCGCAGAAAGAATTGCATCGCCTCGAAGTCATTCAGAAGATCCGTGATGAACGCCTGAGCGTTGTCCAGGCCGCCGAGCTGCTCGGGCTCAGCCGAAGCCAGGTGCATCGGCTGCTGCAGGCCTATGACCGGGATGGCCCAGCCGGCCTGGTTTCGAAGAAGCGATCGCGGCCGAGCAACCGGCGCCACAGCGAAGAGTTTCGCAATGCGGCGCTGGATCTGATCCGCGACCACTATCTGGATTTCGGTCCGACGCTGGCGCGCGAGAAGCTGATCGAGTTGCACCGAATCTCTGTTGCCAAGGAGACGCTGCGGCAATGGATGACCGAGGCCGGCATCTGGAGCTCGCGGCGGGAACGTAAGAAACGGGTTTTCCAGCCACGCGGCCGGCGCGACTGCTTTGGCGAACTGGTGCAGATCGATGGGTCGCATCATTGGTGGTTCGAGAACCGCGGGCCCAAATGCGCCCTGCTCGTTTATATCGACGATGCCACCGGAAAGCTTCTGCATCTGCGCTTTGCCGGATCGGAGAATACGTTCGACTATCTGCATGCGACGAAGGCCTATCTGCAGCAATGGGGCAAGCCGCTGGCCTTCTACAGCGACAAGCACGGCGTTTTCCGCTCCACCCATGCGTCCGAGAAGGACCGGACCAGCGGCCTGACGCAGTTTGGCCGGGCGCTTTATGAGCTGAACATCGACATCATCTGTGCCAACACCCCGCAGGCCAAGGGTCGGGTGGAACGTGCCAACCAGACATTGCAGGATCGGCTGGTCAAGGAGATGCGGCTTCGCGGCATTGATACGATCGAAGCTGCCAATGCCTATGCGCCTGAGTTCATTACAGATTTCAACACTCGTTTCGGCAAGCCGCCACGCAATCCGAAGGACATGCACCGGCCGCTGGCCGAGCATGAGAACCTCGATGGCGCCATGTGCCGCAAGGAAGTGCGCACGCTGTCGCAATCCCTGACGCTGCGCTACGACAAGGTGCTGTTCATTCTCGATCCAACCGAGATTTCCAAGCCATTGGCGGGCCAGAAGGTGATTGTCTGCGATTATCCGGACGGTCGGCTCGAGATCATGCACGAGAGCTTTGCCCTGCCCTACAGGACCTTCGATACGTTGCGCTCGGTGCATCGTGCCGAGGTCGTCGACAACAAGCGGCTGGACGACATGCTGTCGATCGTCGCCGAGTTGCAGGCCGGCAGAGAACAGCAGCGCAGCAAGAGCGGCCCCCGACGCACCGGGCAGAAGGATCATATGTTCGGCATTCGCGACGGCAGCACAGCCAACGGCTACCAGAAGCGTGGCCGCAAGCCGGGGCCGAGGACGGATTTCATGAATGATCCTGCGGTGATTGCGCGGCGAGAGAAAGCGTTATCGAGGCAGCCAGCGGCGGAATAAAGATCGTCAATGCACGCCGTTTTCCGGCGAAGAAGCTTCAGATGACGGGCCATGTCTCGCACGACCCAAAGCGGCGGCATGTCGCTTTCATTGAGTACTTTGTTCATGCTGCAGAGGTCCTCGGCTGTGAATCCTGGCCAGAGGAAGTGCACAGCGGCCCAATGCACGAATTTGCGGTTCATGGCGCCGGTCGCCGTCAATCCTATGCCACCCTCACCGTCAGCATAGGCAACCGAAAGAAGCATGCCGCGAAGAAGTGGTGACAGCGCGGCGATGTCGACGTCACCTTGCAGGTTGATTTCCGGAAGCATCGTGCGGCTTTGATCCCCAACTGCGCCATGCAAGTGCCAGCGAGTATCGAGCGGTAAAAGAACAATTGCTAGTGAGAAAGCTAAAGCCGAAGGGGAATGTTATCACCCGCCCCCGCTCCGCCCTTGCAACCCGGTCCAGCCGGTCGGATCGGGGGCTGGCCGTCAGAGCCAGGACAGCGCGAGTGTCGCGTTTCTAACTCGCTGGCGACGCCGCATCTCTAATCAGCTTTGACACCACTTGTAAGGGGGTACATTCTATTTCCAAGTGCGACATGCCAATGATTACAATGGCTTCACTATGGAGATTTTGGCATGTCTGGATGCTATACGCAGATCACCCTCGCCGATCGCCGACGCCTGCATCACTTGGTGGCGGCAAAAGTTCCGGTAAGCGAGATGGCACGTCGGCTTGGCCGTCATCGCTCGACGATTTACCGCGAGATCAAGCGCAACACGTTTCGCGATCGTGAACTGCCGGACTACGACGGCTACTACAGCACGGTTGCGAACGACATTGCGCAGGACCGACGTCGCCGGCTGAAAAAGCTGCGGCGTCACCCGAATTTGCGAACAGAGATCATCAACCAGTTGGAAGCTCGCTGGTCCCCCGAACAGATTGCCGGACGCCTGCTGTCGGACGGCGTCAGTCGTGTTCGCGTTTGCAAGGAGACAATCTATCGCTTCATCTACAGCAAGGAAGATTATGGGCTTGGTCTCTATCAGTATCTGCCAGAAGCGCGCCGCAAACGTCGTCCACTGCGCTCCAGGAAGCCGCGGGACGGTGCGTTTCCAGCCACGCACCGCATATCCCAACGGCCTGATTTTATTGGAGATAGATCGCAGTTTGGGCATTGGGAGGGCGACCTCCTCATCTTCGAACGTCCACTCGGCCATGCCAATGTCACCTCCCTCGTCGAGCGCAAGAGCCGCTATACTGTTCTCATCAAGAATCCGAGCCGGCACTCGCGCCCGATCATGGACAAGATCATCAAAGCGTTTTCTCCCTTACCGGCCTACGCGCGTCAGAGCTTCACCTTTGATCGCGGTACCGAGTTTGCCGGGTTCAGGGCTTTGGAAGAAGGGATCGGTGCGTGCAGTTGGTTTTGCGACCCAAGTGCGCCTTGGCAAAAAGGGACCGTCGAGAACACCAACAAGCGCATTCGACGCTACCTGCCAGGTACCACAGATCTGGCAATTGTGTCGCAACGCGACCTTCTCCATCTGACGCGCCATATCAACGATCAACCGCGCAAATGCCTCGGATACAGGACGCCAACCGAGGTGTTTATGGCGCATTTGCGCGAAGATGGGTGATCCCCTATCCTGCAAAACAGGCATGATGCACTTGGGTTAGCTTCTCCAGGGCTATTTAGTAATGCGACAGTTGGGCCAGTTAGAGATGCGACAGTCTTGCCTCTCGACGCGCTGGTCAAAGCCAACGTTGGGAGCAAGGATGACGATCTTCAGCCTGGTCGAGACCATGAGCGGTCGGAGTCGTCATGTCCTTTATGATCACCATGTCGCAGAAAGAATTGCATCGCCTCGAAGTCATTCAGAAGATCCGTGATGAACGCCTGAGCGTTGTCCAGGCCGCCGAGCTGCTCGGGCTCAGCCGAAGCCAGGTGCATCGGCTGCTGCAGGCCTATGACCGGGATGGCCCAGCCGGCCTGGTTTCGAAGAAGCGATCGCGGCCGAGCAACCGGCGCCACAGCGAAGAGTTTCGCAATGCGGCGCTGGATCTGATCCGCGACCACTATCTGGATTTCGGTCCGACGCTGGCGCGCGAGAAGCTGATCGAGTTGCACCGAATCTCTGTTGCCAAGGAGACGCTGCGGCAATGGATGACCGAGGCCGGCATCTGGAGCTCGCGGCGGGAACGTAAGAAACGGGTTTTCCAGCCACGCGGCCGGCGCGACTGCTTTGGCGAACTGGTGCAGATCGATGGGTCGCATCATTGGTGGTTCGAGAACCGCGGGCCCAAATGCGCCCTGCTCGTTTATATCGACGATGCCACCGGAAAGCTTCTGCATCTGCGCTTTGCCGGATCGGAGAATACGTTCGACTATCTGCATGCGACGAAGGCCTATCTGCAGCAATGGGGCAAGCCGCTGGCCTTCTACAGCGACAAGCACGGCGTTTTCCGCTCCACCCATGCGTCCGAGAAGGACCGGACCAGCGGCCTGACGCAGTTCGGCCGGGCGCTTTATGAGCTGAACATCGACATCATCTGTGCCAACACCCCGCAGGCCAAGGAGCAGACATCACGATGCACCTTGTTGGGTTGGTTGAGCGTCAATTAACCGGGGTTGGCGGCTACCATAGCGACCGCCGATGCCTTTTTCGAGTCTGACGTTTCCCGGAGGCTCATACAGGTAACGATGGTTGGTCGCATAACGGTGGCGCTTGAGAACGCCATCACGACCGAGTTGATGGATGGTTGTGGCGCTGACGCCAAGTTGACGAGCCACTTCCTCGCCGGTGAGCATGCCGCTCTCACGCAACCGTTCGAACCGGGTCTTCAAGCCGTAGGCTCGACGAACGATCATGACCTTCTTCAACGTAAAAGGCTCACCGCGCCAATTGCGATGCCCAAGTGCGTTGAGACGACTGGCAATCTGCTGGTCGTTGTCGGTCTCCAGCAGTTCGTTGATCAACGCTACGACCGCTTCCGGGGTCTTGCGGATCACTGCCATGGGCCGGGGGCGAGCTACTGTCAGGCTTTGTGTGCGACCTCCGCGCCAGCGTATGTGCATGTTGATCTGCTCGTCGACCAGCAGTGTCACGTCTTCGATGAGAAGGCCAAGCATGCGTTTACGCTCGACGACGCTCGTGCGCTCGTTGCTCCAGACGCTAGGAAAATCTGCGGCCAGCGCCCGAATCCGTTCCTGCGCCGCGCCGTCCAGCAATGACTGGTCTGTTTCGTTTTGACGCTCATGTTCGCGCTGAAGCGCATCGAGGTCGCGTAGTTTGCCATTCCAGTCCGCTTCGAGTGCGTCGGCAACCAAGCGGTTGTCGGAGTCGACCTTCAGATAGCGGCGGCGTGCGAGTTCAGCCTCATACCGGGCGCGCTGTAACTGCTTGTCGCGCAGCGAGGCAGCTTGCTCGACACGTTGTGAGATCTCCTGCTGCACCGCCAGCGCGACCTCTATCGCCGTCGGTGCCATTGCTTCAAGCAGCAACGCGCTGACCGCTTCATCGATCGCAGGTCCTCTTGCCCATTGGCAGGTCTTTCCAGCGTGACGAACGACGGCCTCGTTGCAGACGTAATAGGGACGAAGCTTGTCCTCGAACTGTTCATAATGGACCCGCATGCGGGCGCCGCATCGACCGCACAAAACTCGACCTTGCAACAAGCCGCTGCCCTGGCGAGGCATACGACCCCGCAGGCCCGGAGAAAAACCGACTGCATTTTGTTCCAGGCTTGATTGATTACGCTCGAACTCATCCCATGAGATATAGCCTTCGTGGGCCTGAGGGATGAGCACCTGCCAGTCGGACCTCGGCATCTTCTGCTGTACGGACTTCAGCTTGGCATTGTAGACAGTGCGTGTGCGTCCGTACGCGAAAGCGCCAGCGTATCGGGGATTGTGCAAAATCTGAAGCAGACGGGAGTGGTCTATCTCGCTCCAAAGGACATCACCCTTGCCGAGACCGCGCCGAATGCGCCGAGGAAACAGGATCTTCTCGCTACGCAGGCGGCGCACGACCGCACAAGCTGAGCCCGCCTCCCGGAAGGTATCGAACAGCATGCGCACCGTGTCCTGGATCTGGCGATCCGGATCGAGCACCACGCGCGTATCAGGCGTGTAAACGAATCCGATCGGCAACGGTAACTCGAGCTCCCCACGACGCGCCTTATTAAGAATGCCACCTTGCAGTCGAGACTTCAGGATGTGCAGTTCGGCCTCACTCATCGTGCCCTTCAATCCGAGCAACATACGATCGTTGAAGGACGCCGCGTCGTAGACGCCATCTTCATCCATGATGAGCGTGCGCGACATGGCGGCCAACTCAAGAAGGCGATGCCAGTCAGCATTGTTGCGAGCCAGGCGAGATACTTCCAGTCCCAGCACGATCCCTGCGTGCCCCATCGCGACCTCGCTCACCAAGCGCTGAAATCCGTCGCGGTCCTGCGACTGTGCACCGGAAAGGCCGAGGTCGTTGTCGATGACGTGGACGCGCTCAATCGGCCAACCCAGCGCCACCGCCCTGTCCCGCAATGCATATTGTCGCTTCGTGCTCTCGGTGTTCTCGAACACCTGACGAAGGGAGGACTGGCGGACGTAGAGAAATGCATCGCGCCGCAGGTGATCGGCACTAATCTTCATGGCGTTATCAGTAGACATGGCTTCCTCCTGTCTCTGCTGCCAGCACCATATTGGCGAGCATGTGCACGAGCTGGCGATCGTGCGCGACCACTGAAGTTGTCGTGGACCGAGGCGCCGACTGCTGTCGCGCTATCGTGGACTGCTCTGGCGTGATCAGCACGGCCAGGCCGCGCCATAGTCCGTGAAAGACGATGGCGCCCATCCGCCTTGCGCAAGCCGTGCCGCAAACAACATCGGCGCGGAGCGCTTCGTAAATCTCCTTGCCGTTCGCCGGCATGGTGATTGCGTGCGTCCGCCCGTCATCGTTTTTTTTTACGCGCCACCGCGCGTTCGATACTGCGAGGATGGACGCTGATGCCCAGTCTCGAATGCACCAGTTCCGCCAGCGAACGGGCCTGCAGTTGGCCGTTCGCATCGAGATGCTCCTCGACGAGACGCATGACCTCGCCAGTAAGCTTGTGGGCTGACTTCGGCCCGCGGGTGCGCGGCAAGAGGCCGGCAATGCCATCGCGCTCGAACGCGGCCTCCGCTTGATAATAGGTCTGCCGGGACAGCCCGAAAAGCGCGGCCGCATCGGCTTTGTTAGTGCCGTCTTGGCGGGCGTGACGAAGCATCTCGTACTTCACTTGCACGAGATCGAGCGGATCAAAGAAACCTGCTTCCCGGAACCAGGACGCGTGGACGCCCTCGGGTCTGGGGTTGAGAGCGCCCATCTGGCGCAGGCGATCGGGCTTGCTTTCTTTGGTCATAGGCGCCTCCTGCATGTAACGTAAAATATGCCGCTGCCGACTTTAGTGTCAATTGAATTATATCGAGCTATTAGCCAAAGCGCTTGCATTATAATGATACTTCACATAAGGAAGCCGTCGCAAACATCGTAGTCGCGGCATAATTACCTTGACATTTGCGGCGTAATTTACTTGACGCATCTTCAATCTCCATGGTGGTCCTTGATGTGAGCAATCAATGACGCCAGCGCCGACAGATCGTCTGGGCGCGAGAAGGACCGACCTGCGGCTATCTGGCGGAATGCGTCGATCTCATCGACATCCGTCCACGAGGCCGGCAGCGAACGCAGTCGTCCTTGAACGTCATAGAACATGACGCGGTCTTCGCCCCAATTCTGCTTGCGCGTCGCCAGAACGAAACGCTGGCCACGCCAGGGATGAAAGGGGTGCGTTACTTCAAACTCTATGCGCGCTTGGCTAGTTGCACGAGCTGCAGTCCTGGACTTGAAAGAAGGGTCGGGTGGAACGTGCCAACCAGACATTGCAGGATCGGCTGGTCAAGGAGATGCGGCTTCGCGGCATCGATACGATCGAAGCTGCCAATGCCTATGCGCCTGAGTTCATTACAGATTTCAACACTCGTTTCGGCAAGCCGCCACGCAATCCGAAAGACATGCACCGGCCGCTGGCCGACCATGAGAACCTCGATGGTGCCATGTGCCGCAAGGAAGTGCGCACGCTGTCGCAATCGCTGACGCTGCGCTACGACAAGGTGCTGTTCATTCTCGATCCAACCGAGATTTCCAAGCCATTGGCGGGCCAGAAGGTGATTGTCTGCGATTATCCGGACGGTCGGCTCGAGATCATGCACGAGAGCTTTGCCCTGCCCTACAGGACCTTCGATACGTTGCGCTCGGTGCATCGTGCCGAGGTCGTCGACAACAAGCGGCTGGACGACATGCTGTCGATCGTCGCCGAGTTGCAGGCCGGCAGAGAACAGCAGCGCAGCAAGAGCGGCCCCCGACGCACCGGGCAGAAGGATCATATGTTCGGCATTCGCGACGGCAGCACAGCCAACGGCTACCAGAAGCGTGGCCGCAAGCCGGGGCCGAGGACGGATTTCATGAATGATCCTGCGGTGATTGCGCGGCGAGAGAAAGCGTTATTGAGGCAGCCAGCGGCGGAATAAAGATCGTCAATGCACGCCGATGTCGCTTTGCGTATCCGATTCCAACTGCAGGCAAGCTGCCCAAAGTGGCGTCTTGTGGAAGGATCCGTCCTGCAGAAGAGTGAGCCCCTCTCGTGCCTCATAGAGCAAGCCGAGCCAGCATAAGCGTTGGAAGACGCCATACTGAAGGTCGGATTTCAACTCCCAAGCTTCTATGGTCATTTCGGTGTCCGACAGAGGCGCCAGGTCTGGATAGAGGATCTTCACAACGTCCATTGGCGTGCAACCTTCTCTGGCCTTGATATTGAGAAGATTGAGGAACATGCGCCACCAGCGTAAGCGCGCTCGGACCTCCTCTTCCCGCTCGGTGGCGTGGACATACGAATAGAGATAATCCGTGGCGACCAGATCGAAGAAGGCTTGCGGGTTTCCCAAAAACTCCCGGCCGCGTCTGGTTGGCAGCAGCACATCCTTTTTCCGGCGAAGAAGCTTCAGATGACGGGCCATGTCGCGCACGACCCAAAGCGGCGGCATGTCGCTTTCATTGAGTACTTTGTTCATGCTGTAGAGGTCCTCGGCTGTGAATCCTGGCCAGAGGAAGTGCACAGCGGCCCAATGCACGAATTTGCGGTTCATGGCGCCGGTCGCCGTCAATCCTATGCCACCCTCACCGTCGGCATAGGCAACCGAAAGAAGCATGCCGCGAAGAAGTGGTGACAGCGCGGCGATGTCGACGTCACCTTGCAGGTTGATTTCCGGAAGCATCGTGCGGCTTTGATCCCCAACTGCGCCATGCAAGTGCCAGCGAGTATCGAGCGGTAAAAGAACAATTGCTAGTGAGAAAGCTAAAGCCGAAGGGGTGCGTCTCACCCGCCCCCGCTCCTCCCTCTCAACCCGGCCCAGCCGGTCGGATCGGGGGCTGATTGTCGGTGCCAGTGTCGCGTTTCTAACTGGCTGGCGACGCCGCATCTCTAATCAGCTTTGACATAACAATCATAACTTGCATGTATCGTAACATGCGCTCCTTGAAGTAGAACGACAGTATGCCGATTCCACGGAACGAGACTGAAACGCAATGGCTGATACTCCGGCCAATGGTTCGACCATCCGCTGTCCTTATCTCTGGACATGGCAGCGCGACAAGGGAGAAACTGAGGGCGGAAGGTACGCCCGCAGCGTCAATCCCTCGCCGCAGCGGCATCTCCAGGTGACTGAGCACGAATAGTGAGTTTCTGAGCCTCAAGCGCTACGAAATCGGAAAGCAGTTTGACGCGTGACGGCACGGTCCGACCAAGCGCGTGAACAGCGCTGAAGCGCATCGGCTTGAGCGCACCTGCAGGTGTCACATCGATCAATATTCCCGAATCCAAGTCGTCTACCACCACACAACGCAAGAGCAAGGCTACTCCGAGACCGTGCCGCGCTGCCGTATGTAGAGCGATGCCGCTGTCGCAGTCTATTCGCCCGGTTGGGAGGATCCTGGACCCGTCGGCAAAGGCGATGTGTGCCGGTCGGCTGCCAACGGAGTACCGCGCAAAGGGCATGCTCTGAAAGGCATCGATTGTCCTCGGCACGCCCCGTTTCGATAGAAGCGACGGGGCTGCAACGAGAACCATGTCGAGATCCGCGAGATGCCGAACAACCAGATCGGGTTGCACGACCTCCCCGACCCTGAAGACGACATCGTAATCGTCCCGGATGATGTCGACGAACCTGTCTGTCAACCCGACGTCCAGCGTTAGGTCAGGGTATTCCTCGGCAAACTTGGTGAAGATCGCCCCGAGAAACAGCTCTGACATTTCGACGGGCATACTGAATCGCAATCGTCCGGTTAGTCCGCCGCTACTTGATAGCCCATCGTCCGATGCATCGAGTTCCCGCAGCAGTGGACCGATCCGCTCGAACAGCATCTGCCCGTCGGGGGTCAGTATAAGGGCCCGCGTCGACCTGAGAAAAAGACGGGATCCGACCAGCTTTTCCAACCCACCGACGCTCTTCGAAATCGCGGAGGGTGATGTCTTCAGATCCCGAGCAGCCGCACTGAACGATCCAACTTCGACCGTGCGCACGAACGCGATCAATCACGCAGCGCTCACTGGACGAAACCGAGCTTCGCGAGGGTCTTGAGAGACGCCTTTTGGTCAGCGTCGGCCACCTGGACGCCAACTATGCCTAACGTCTCCGGACAAAACAGACGTCCGGCTGATCCGCATACGGTATGGGTTGCCGATCCCGCACCCGTTGAGCGAGGGGCAGGCCGGACAGTCGGCCTCCGTGCTGGCAGTCAAGACCGGTTGAAGGGAGGCCTTCTCTATTCCGCAATCGTGAATAGCTCGATCGGATCGGCAAAACCCTTCAGGCGGTGAAATTTGGTGGAGAGAATGTTGTCGGCTCCGGAGCTACGACGGAACATGTCCGACATGAGAAGCGACTTTCCGAGCCCCCCGCAGGCAGTCTGTATCCTGCTGAGCAGATTGACGTCCGAACCGATGACCGTGAAATCCAGCCTCCGTCCGGAGCCGATGTTCCCATAGCTCACCTTGCCATAGTGCAATCCCACTGTTGCTTCGACGCGGGCACCGTTCTGTTCGAATCCAGCAAGATTGGCGAAGATCTCCGCGGTTGCTGCCAACGCGCGTCGACACGCAACCACAGCGTCGGATGTCGGGAAGAATGCAAGTGCCGCATCCCCCATGAACTTCAGCACTTCCCCGCCGTTGCTCGTGATCGCAGGGATCACCGCATCGAAGTAGGCGTTGAGAAGTTGCAGCACCTTTTCGTCAGGCAGGCGATTCGAGAGTTCGGTGAACCCCTTCATGTCGCAAAGCAGAAGTGCTGCCTGCATCGTCTCGATCTCGCCCTGACGGATTTTGCCGGCGAGGATTCGTTGAGCCGTCATCGGCCCGATGTACGTATCGAGCAAGGACAGCTCGGCGTGACGCATGACCCGCATTTCGCAGGTATTGCGCAACGAAGGCAGGATCCGCTCGATGACACGGATTTCGGACAGCGTGAAACCGCCTGGCCGCTTCGTCCCAAATCCCGCCGCACTCACCGGTCCGTCGACGTTGCAGAGCGGCGCAATCATGAGCTGGACCAAATTCCGTCCCGCAAACACGTCGATATGCTGCCATGGAGACTGTCGGTCGCCCGCATCAACGATCATCGGCTCACGTGACTCCATCACCTTGACCAGTGGGCTTGAGGCGAACTCGACCTTGATCCCGTGATCCCTGTCATGGATCTCGACGGGTTCGGATGGAGCCCATGCGACCGTTCGGCCGAGGATCTCGGGATGAAGGGTCATCAGATGGAGCGTAAGTCTGTCGATAAGGAGGCCGATCTGCCGTAGCCTGAGACCCAGACCCGCAACCAAGCCGGCTTCGTCGATCGAATGGCACTCGTCGCCGGCGAGCCATTCCAGGATGGCAAGGATGGAGCCAGGATCGACATTGGGGCCGACGCTCCCGCGGTGTCTCCGGGAAATCGGTTCTCGTGTGATCGTGTTCATTGTGATCTCCTTGAGAATTGCTGTTCAGTGTGCGCCGCCGCCAGACATCTGGCCGCTTGGCTTTTTGAGGAGAAGCGTTGCGAACAAAGCAACGACGAGGCCCGCGCCAAGCAGAAAGAACGCATCGCTGAAAGCCATGACGTTGGCCTGCCTACGCACGCTGGATGCAATGGCGACAATGGCTTTATGGGTGGCTGTGGCCTGGTCGCTGACGCCGTGATTCATGAAGTACTTTGTCAGTTTGGCGACGCGATTTCGTGTGGCTTCTTCGAAGATGCTGATCGAGTTCGTGAGGATGTTCGAATGGAACTGCTCACGCTTCGATATGAAGGTCTGAAGCGATGCGATCCCGACCGCGCCACCGAGGTTGCGCATCATGTTGAACAACGCCGATGCGGAGCCTGCATTCTCCTGTTCGATGCCAGCAGTCGCAACGACCGAGAGCGGCGCGAAGACAAGGGCTTGTCCGATGGCACGGATGACATTCGGCCAGAAAAGCTGGTCGGCTGCATAGTCTCCGGTCATGTGGACGTTCATGAAATTCGAGGAAGCGAACAGTGCGAAGCCCACGGCGATCAACAACCGGACATCGATCAGCTTCATCAGCTTGGGAACGAGTGGAATGAGAATAAGCTGCGGGATACCGGTCCAGGCAAGCACCATGCCGATCTGTTCGGAATTGTAGCCCTGGATTCTAGCCAGATAGATCGGCAGCACGAACGCAGACCCATAGAGCGCGATGCCGAGCATAGTGTTCGCCAAGATACCGAACCCGAAGTTACGGCGCGCGAGGAGCCTCAGATTCAGAAGTGGGTTAGCGGTCTTGAACTCGATGATCAGGAAAAGCGTCAGAGAGACTCCGGCGACGATCGAGAGCTTGACGACGAACTCGGATCCGAACCAATCTTCCTTGTTGCCCTCCTCCAGCACCGTTTGAAGGGCGGCAAGGCCGATCGCCAAAGTGGCGATGCCAGGCCAGTCCCCCTTGGCAAGCAAGCCCAGGTTCATCGGAGCTTCGTCGAGTGAGGCCCAGAGCAGAGCGACCATCAGCAAGCCGGGGACGAGGTTCACGTAGAAGATGAATTCCCAGCCGTAATTCTCTGTCAGGTATCCGCCAATGGTCGGCCCGATCGCTGGAGCGAACGTGGCCGAAAGCGCAAAGAGCGCCAGTCCGATCGGTTGCTTCGGCTTTGGCAGCAGCGTGATGATGATCGTGAAGGCCATGGGGATCAGGACTCCACCAGCAAAGCCCTGGATGGCACGGAGCACGATCATCTGTTCGAGGTTTGTGGCGAACGCACAAGCAACGGAAAAGACCAGAAACAAAATGGCGTTGGTCAGGAGATACTTCCGGAGGGAGAAGACCTGCGCGAGCCAGCCGCTGAGGGGGATGACCACGATTTCCGCAATGAGATATGAAGTCGAGATCCAGCCGCCGTCATCCTTGCCCGCCCCGATCGCGCCCTGAATGTCTGCGAGCGACGCGTTGACGATCTGGATATTGAGGACGGCCATGAATGCGCCCAAGGTCGATCCGACGACCGCGCACCACGTTCGGAGAGGGCTCATCCCGGTTTTGGCGGATTGAGACGATGCGGCCTGCGGCGGCTCTTTGTTGTTCGCTACGAGCTTAAGTGTAGCCATGACATTGCTCCTTCCGCAGTCGCGGAATCTTCACCACGGTATTTCTGTGATCGGAAAAGACAGAGGGTTACCCGCCAGCGCCCGTTACTTCGCTTCCGAGAGCCGCGCGAGTCTTGTGTTGATTTCCGGCTCTACGGACATTCCGGACCGGAGCTGAGCCGCGCGGGCTTCGTCATCGATGATGATCTTCACCGGGATTCGCTGGACGATCTTTGTGAAGTTGCCCGTCGCATTGTCCGGGGGAAGCAGGGAGAACTCGAGGCCGCTCGCTGGCGAGACGCTGTCCACGTGCCCTTTCACTTCGAGGCCTGGAAAGCTATCCACCTTGATGTCTACCGGCTGCCCCGCCCGAACGTAGGTGAGTTGCGTTTCCTTGAAGTTGGCAACGACATAGACTGAATGCAGGGGCACCACCGCCATCAACTGCGTGCCAGCGGTGACATACTGTCCAACGCGGATCGAGCGTGCGCCGACTGTTCCGTCGACCGCCGCGACGATATTCGTGTAAGAGAGGTTCAGTTCGGCCTGTTGTGCGGCCGCGGCGGCTCGTTCCCGTTGAGCGACCGCCTGGTCGCTCTCGCTCTTTAGAACCGGCACCCTGTCGTGCGCGGCAATCAACACAGCCTGGTCGCGTTGGACTGCGGCGGTCGCCTGATCCATCAGTGACCGGCTCTGTTCCGCACGCGATTGCGTGCCCGCCCCGGTGCTGATCAGGCGCGTGTTTCTGTTGGCCTCGGATTTGGCGAAGACGAGCGAGGCATTCGATGCATCGACCGAAGCCTGCGCCTGGCCGATGACCGATTTTTGTAGTTCGATCTGCGCGTCGATATTCGTGATAGCGGCATCAGAAGCCTTTACTTCAGCCCGCGCCTGGTTAAGTGCCGCCTGGAAGTCACGATCGTCGATCCGCGCAAGAACCTGCCCTGCGGTTACGGCGTCGTTGTCATTAACGAGCACCTCCTTGACGTAGCCGGCCACCTTCGGAGCAACCGTCGTGTAGTCTGCCTTTACATAGGCGTTATCGGTGGACTCGATAAACCGGCCGACGGTCCAGTAGTGGTGCCCGAAGTGGACGCCATACGCCCCTCCGGCTAGCAGGACCACGGCAAGCACACCCTTCTTGATGGCAGATTTCCGGCGGGGAGCGGCAACAGGCGCGGACGAGATCTGTTCGGCGGGATCGTCTCCGTTTATGCCGGGATTCGTGGACTCGAATTCTTCCTTGCGGGGTAGTTCAACCATTGCAATCTCCTGCGATCATCGCTCGCGAGCAATCTCTCAGGTCTTAAGTGCCCTATGTCGCAGCCGTTGATAATTCCCCTATCACTTTAAAGATTATCCGCTCAGAGTGGATAATCTTCTGATCTCTTCTGCTCGGCCGAGGCTGAGGACGCGCGCCACTATTTGATTTTCGTTGATCACCGGCCCGGACGAATTTGGGCGCGCGGCCGAACCAGGCTGATAAAAAGGGCCGTCGTCTAAAGGCTGGCTGATGTCGAACAGATGCACCCGCGCTGCCGGAGCACAAGCCGGGCCGGCGCGGGCGCGAGATGATCCGACCTCCTAACGGTACTGAAAACCGAGGTCTACGTCGGCGACGATACAGGCGGTGAGGCAGCGATCGACTAGCTGTTCAAACGCATGCAGTCGTCTGGTCGGCCCTAACCCAATAACGGTCAGTAGTCCCAGAAGACTGGCACCCAACGAAAGCGATCGCCGGTGACCGCCACATGGCCGACGCAGGGGAACGGCAGATGAGTGGCCACCAGCAGTTCCCCGTTCGCCGCCAACTCCTGCAAGAGACGCACCCGGACGCGGGCTGCCTCCTCGGGGTCATGTTCGAAGCCATTGTACCAGTCGGGGTGTTCGAACCCGACCGCGAACACGGCGTCGCCGGCGAAGGTCAGTCGTTCGCCGCCGGACGCCAGGCGGACCACGCTGTGCCCTGGGGTGTGGCCGCCGGTGCGATGGACGACTACCCCGGTGCCACCTCGTATTCCTCATCGAATAGCCGTAGCTGACCACGGTATTCCTTCGAGAACTGCTTGGCGGCCGCCCGAAGCGCATCCGGGAACCCCGGCGGCATGGAGACGTGAGAAAAATCGGGAGCTTCCCAGAACTTGATTTCGGCGGCCGCCACGTGGATGCGCAGGTCCGGACGCAGGCTGTCCTTCACCCCGTCGATGAGCAGCCCGCCGATGTGGTCCATGTGCAAGTGGGTAAGCACCACGTCGGTCACGGACGCAAGATCGATGCCGGCGGCCTCCAGCCGCTTGATCAACTGACCGGCCCGCGGCAAGTTCAGGTCCGGGTCCAATCCTAGCCCAGCGTCGATGAGTATGGTCTGCTCGTCGCTGCGCACCACGACCACGTTCAGCGCCCAATCATAAGCGTCCGGCGGCAGGAACATGTCGTCCAGCCAGGCAGCCCGGTCCGCGGCGTCGGCATTGTGTCCCAACATCTTGGTTGGCAGCGGCAACACCCCGTCGCTGACCACCAGGACATCGATTTCGCCGATCCGCAGCGCGTAGCGCGATGGAACCAACTCGCCAGTTCCTGGCTTGCCGAGATGAAAGGTTTTTTCCAAGCTGCTATTTGGCTGCTGCGGATTCATACGGGGTTTTGTTTCTGCCTGCGACATGACGCGCTCCTGTTTTGCGTGAAGACTAGCCTGTCACTCTCCACCCGGCAGGACGCTGATGTCGCATACCGTCACGGATCCGGCGCTCGAACCTATGTTTCTGAAAGTGTCGCTTTCGAGTGCTCCTTGGTGGCGGCTCCAGCAACCCTACAACCACCCTCAAACCGGTAGAGTGCTGAAGGTTCTGCAAATTCCCTAAAGAGGGCGGCCATGGCAGACTGGTGATGTTCAACGTCACCTATTTCCCGGAGGGAAAGCCACCATGACCAAGACCGATGGTAAGTCAGCCAGTGCTGCAGTGAAAGAGATTTTGCTATCGAACCCTGACGGCCTACGTGAAGTGATCCGCGCAGTGATGCAGGAAGTGCTGGAAGCGGAGATGGACGAGGCTCTTGGGGCTGGCAAAAGCGAGCGCACGCCGGACCGGCTCGGGTACCGCTCAGGCCACTACGGCCGAACGTTGATCACCCGCGTTGGCAAGCTTGAGCTGCGTGTTCCGCAAGATCGCTCGGGACACTTTTCCACCGAACTGTTTGAGCGGTATCAGCGCTCCGAGCGCGCATTGGTGGCGACCTTGGCAGAGATGTATGTGCGGGGTGTCGACCAGAAAGGTCAAGGCGATCACCGAAGAGCTCTGCGGTCATGCTTTCTCGGCATCTTCAATCTCGGCGATCAACAAGCGATTGGACGAAAGCCTGAAGGCGTTTGCTGAACGCCCGCTTCTTGAGCCCTTTGCCTACCTGATCCTCGATGCCCGGTATGAGAAGGTTCGCGAGGCTGGTGTGGTGATGAGTCAGGCGGTGCTGGTTGCCGTTGGCATCGATTGGGACGGACGGCGGCAGATTCTGGCTGTCGAAATGGCATCCCGCGAGAGCCGTTCGGCGTGGAAGGACTTTCTCATCAAGCTGAAAGGCCGCGGTCTACGGGGTGTGGAACTGGTGGTCTCAGACGATCATGCCGGCCTCGTGGCGGCGATCGCGGAGGCGCTGCCAGAGGCCGCCTGGCAACGCTGCTACGTACACTTTCTGCGCAACGCCCTTGATCACCTGCCACGAAAGCATGGCGACGACTGCCTGCAGGAACTGCGATGGCTCTACGACCGGCGCGACCTCGACGAAGCCAAGGCCGATCTCTCTGCCTGGCTCGCCAAGTGGTCGGCACGCTATCCGCGCTTGACCAGTTGGGTCGAGGAGACAATCGAACAGACACTGACCTTCTTGCGATTGCCACGCCAGCATCACAAACATCTGAAATCGACCAACATGCTCGAACGCCTTAACGAGGAAATCAGACGCAGGACCTACGTGGTGCGGATCTTTCCAAATGCACAGAGCTGCTTACGCCTCGTCAGAGCGCTCGCTGTTGAAACCCACGAAAATTGGATGGAGGCCAACCGTTACATCAACATGGACGATCTACGGGAGCACAAAAAGCTCGCTATGCGCCAAGCCGCATGACCGCTCAATTTGCTGAACTTGACGCACATAACCCCTCAAACGCCTGTAATCCAAACTTAGGTTTGGGATTGGCCGCTAGCCGCAGACGCTGGGGCAAGACTAGAATCGGGCGTGGCTAGCGCCCGTTTGGCGTTGATAGCCAGGCCAATGATGACACCTTTAACTGTTAGGGCCGAACGAACGCAGGCCTGCGTCAAGATCCCAGGACTGTGCCGACGCATGATGGGAAGCCGACTTGACCGTGCCACACATGTGCGTTTGATTCAGCCGAACGACCATCCGGATGACTGGCTATGTCGCCGCGCGCCGGCCGTATCGGCACGGTCATTCCTCGCCTTCCCGGCAGCAAAGGTTTAATGGGGCTAAGCAGCCATTTCCGCTGTCCGATCCCACTAAATTTTGTGTATGCGCAGGGCCGGGAGACACCTCGCTCAAAGCGTCCGGGTTCGACCGAAAGTCCGAAGCAGAAGGTTGATCGAGACCGCGACTTTGTCAATGTCACGAACGTCCTGGGAGTAACGTCCGGTATAAAGCTTGACGATCATCTTATCGCGGGCCGAACCGCTAAGATCGAAATGAAGGTGCAGGTAAAAGGCCTCCGTGTCGCCTACGCGAGCAATGCTCCTTCGTCTTTGGGTGACCATCCTTAATTCCGTTTTGAAAGGCGAAAAACCCTCGAGCGACAGCGTGACATCGGCGGATGCAAAGCGCGTCTCCGGCGGCACGGCAACGACTGCCTTGTCGAGCGCCAGACTGACCATGCGGCCGGGAACGCCGTCGACGTGAACCGCTTCATCAAGTTTGAACGCATCGAAGAGCCGCCGCGGTTTCTCGAAGCAGATCAAGGACGCGATAGCGAGAACGAGAATGTTGATGCCCGACCAGCAAGCCGCAATCGGTGAGAACTGCGCCTCGACATGCGAGGTCTCAGGCACGATATTGACGACAAGACCGATGGCCGTCGCCGATATCAACACCGCTATCCAGGCAAGGCTGTATGCATCATATCCAATCGCATGGTTGCCGCTGCCCTTCGGGGTCACCCTGAACGGTTTGCCGAAGGGACGTACCACACTGGAAATGACAGTTGGCAACATCCGAAACGTCGCAAAAGCTCCGACTGCACTCGATACGACGGGCAAATATCGCGTCGGTGTTATCCAGAGCATCAAAAGGAAATAGGCCGTCAGCAACGGCACCTGATTGGAGATATAGTCCGCAGCATTGGTGAAGTAGAGCGGCAACAAGCCGAACCAGAGATATATGATCGGGATGATCAATATCGTAAAGCGCACCAGATACTGCACCAACCACGACAGCGGAAGGAACATGATGCGTTGAAAAAGTGACAGACCGGGGCCGCGCAGTGGGCCGTTGTGGAGATAGAGTGTTTGAATTCCCCCCTGGCACCAGCGCTCGCGCTGTACGAAATAGCCAGTCAAATTCTCAGCGGCCAAACCCATCGACAGGCGCTCATTCAGGTAACGGGTTTTGTAACCCTTGTTGAGCATGGAAAGGGTGGTCAACAGATCCTCTGTGATGGATTCCGTCGGGAAACCCCCAATCTCATCGATCGCCTTGCGTCGCGCGATCGAGCATGAGCCACAGCAGAAACTGACGTCCCAGATATCTCGGCTCGGTGCAATCTCATCAAAGAACAAACGCTGCTCGTCCGGCCAGATATTTTCGAGACCGAGATTTGACTGTACCGGATCGGTATTGAAGAAATGCTGTGGCGTTTGGACGATGCCGATGCTCGCATCGGAAAAGAAGGGAAGCGTGCGGCGCAGGAAGTGACGATAGGGCACGAAGTCAGCATCGAATATCGCGATGAAGTCGCCGGAGCTGACCTTCAGACCGTTGTTCATGTTGCCGGCTTTGGCATGGCTGTTGTCGGGGCGTGTGACGTGGATTGCTCCCCTCTCCTTGCAGTACGCCTTGAGCCAATCACGACGCTGATCATCGAGCACGTAGACTCTCAGCTTGTCTTGGGGATAATCGAGCGCAAGCGCCCCTATGATCGTCCGTTCCAGGACGTCGAGCGGCTCGTTGTAGGTAGGAATGAACACATCCACCGTGGGCAATTCATCCTCGTCACCTCTAAAGAAGTCCCGCGCGAGCCCGTCCGCTTCTGCGCTCCGGTCCACGTATCGACTCATCAAGACCAGGAAGAGGACGACTTCAAAGAACGCGAGAATTTCTACGATGAACAGAAACCAGACCCAATAGAAGTTGAGTCCATCGTTGGGATAAGGGAGTACCGTCTCGAATAATCGCCAGAGTATATAGCGCAATGCGATGGCGCCAACGACAGCGCATGTGATTGCGCGCGTCCAGCTCTCGTTACGCGACCAGTTGAAAGGTCCAAGCAAAAAGAACCCCAAAACCGAAAACGTCGGCGCCAATGCTATAAGATACTGAACCACAGGCCTTCCACCCAGTGCCATATGCCGATGTTAGGTTTGGGCAGGCGCACCTGTACAGAACGCCCCACCTGGCAAAAGTTCGGAAAATCCGTATTGAGAGCGGATGGAGCCAGGCCCACGCGTATTCGATCGTTGCGTTTGGTTGTTTCGGGCTGATTGGCTGCCAGCGTGTCCTTCTCGGCGACCGCGGAGCTGCCTCTTACCGATAGGACCACGCCTTTGAAGACGTCGCCTGCGCCTAACAAGCGCACCTCTGCAGTAAGGCCAGGATAAATCTCTTGGTAGTCGACTTCCGGAACAAGGATATCGACGAACAAATCGCTGCAATCGAGAATGCGCATCAGCTCGGTATTGAGGATGACGTTCGAGCCGTTGACGATGTTGCTACTCCACACGACCCCATCGAAAGGCGATGGAACTGATGCCGAAGTGAGACTGCGGACGCGGTTTTCCTCCTCAATCAGCTGCTTTTGCACCTGTGCGGCCCGTGTTTCGTTTTCGGCGATGCGTGTGTTGAGATCGTTGATACGAACGATCACCTCATCCTGTCGCTGGCGGGAATAGGGCACGTCGTTCTGGCCGTCACCGAGAACGAAAACACCCTGGCGAACGGCTTCCAGCTTTTGTTCGAGCTGCGCTACGGTCAAGCCACTGATTTCGAGTTCGCCCCCCGCCGCTTCCCAGACGGCTCGGGCGGACTCGACCATCTTGGTGGACAGGACACCCTTCGCCTCAAGCGCCAGCCGCCGGTCAAAGTCGACTTGCGCGACGTTGTCCTGCGCCTCGGAAACCTTGACCCGTTTGTTTAGAATCTCAACTTGCCGCTCCAAGTCGGCAATGGTTGTGCGCGTAAAGACTTCCATGCGTGCAGCCAACTGATCACGAAGCCGTACAAGCTCATCGCGTTCCCGTTTTAGCGCCGTAGCATGTTCAACGGCAGTCATGTGGTCGGCCTGCAGCGAACTCAGTATTGCGCGGTTGACGCGGGTGTTGTGTAGCAAGGCGAGCGGCTCTCCCGGCAACACGCGCGCGCCAACTTTTGGGGGCGTTTCTGCGACCTCGCCGTCGATAGGAGCATTCACGATTGCAAATCGCGCATTGACTGTACCGTCGAGGCTTGTAAAGCCAGTCAGGCCGGGCAGCAGAAGAACGATCGCAAGCGCGAACAGGGATATGCCGACCAGAATACGGGTGATGCGATGGTTCCAGATCATTTGCAATTCCGAAAATTATCAACCGCAAGGAACTTATGCGAGGCCAGCGTAAAGTTAATGCAACCTTATATTGTGGTGATCTAGGTGCGCGATGGCCATCGACAAGGGGATGAGCTGCCTGCGTTCGATACGTGCAGTAAAATGTTGCAATAAGGCTAACCGTGGAACAGCTATGCTGCAGCGGACGCTCGTTTTGTATCATGATGGACCGTTGACGCGTCTCTTGAGGATCTGCCGGTGGTTCCGTGGTCCTTCCAGACCAAATAGTCCTTGGTGTGCGATTGTCGCACAATCATCCATCATACGGAGCTAGCAAAATCCTTGAGATCAGCTCATCTTTTTATAATCCTTATCGGAAGAGTTTTGACACGCTCCGCGACGGTTTTGCGACTCTTGCGAAGGCGCCATTAGTCCGCAATGCTATGAAGTTCGCAGCGAGGACGACCGCTTCCGCGAGCGTGAACTGCAGGCGAAACGCACCGAGGCGCGCGGCGAAAAGCATATCGGCACTTGATCTTAATCCAAAGGAAAAGCCATGTTCGAGACCCTCTCCGCCGCCCCGCCGGACAAGATCCTCAACCTCTCGATTCTGTACAAGAACGATGCGCGGCCGACGAAAATGGATCTCGGCGTCGGCGTCTACAAGAATTCGCAGGGTGCGACCGTCATCATGCGGGCCGTGCGCGAGGCCGAGAAGCGCCTTTATGAAAGCCAGACGACGAAGAC
This sequence comes from Rhizobium favelukesii, assembly GCF_000577275.2. NCBI lineage: Bacteria > Pseudomonadati > Pseudomonadota > Alphaproteobacteria > Hyphomicrobiales > Rhizobiaceae > Rhizobium > Rhizobium favelukesii. Next base: position 608,243 of record NZ_HG916854.1, on the reverse strand, counting down.
CTATGTCGGCATGGCAGGCGATGAGGGTTTCAACAAGGCCATGCTGCAGCTGGTCTTTGGCAAGAAGGCCGATCTGTCGCGCATGTTCGCCTGCCAGACGGCGGGTGGCTCGGGCGCGCTGCGCACGATCGCCGACTTGCTCGCAAAGGCCCGGCCTGACGCAACCATCTGGCTCTCCGATCCGACCTGGGCGAACCATGTGCCGATCCTGAAGGCTGCAGGCTTCAAAACCGCGACCTATCCCTATTTCGATCCCGCAAGCGGCACGGTGAAGGCCGATGCGATGCTAGAGGGATTGAAGCAGGCGAAGGCCGGTGACATCACTCTGCTGCACGGCTGCTGCCACAACCCGACCGGCGCCAATCTGACGATCCAGCAGTGGGCTCCGGTCGTGGATCTTCTCGTCGAACGCGACCTCTTCCCCTTCGTCGATCTTGCCTATCAGGGCTTCGGCGATGGTCTGGAGGAAGACGCCGCCGCCGTTCGCCTGCTCGCGAGCAAGGTGCCGGAAATGGCTGTCGCCACATCCTGCTCAAAGAACTTTTCGGTCTACCGCGATCGCGTCGGCGCCGTCATCTTGATGGGCAAGGACGCAGAAGGCGCAAAGATCGCCGGCAGCCAGGCGCTCGCCACGACCCGCGTGCTGTATTCCATGCCGCCGGACCATGCCGCCGCCGCCGTCCGCATCATCCTCGAAGACGACGCGCTGTGCGCCGACTGGAAGTCCGAACTCGAAGCCATGCGGCTTCGCATGCTCAACCTGCGCAAGGGCTTTGCCGAGGCGCTCCGTCGCCAGTCCAACTCCTCGCGCTTCGACTTCATCGCCGACCACCGCGGCATGTTCTCGCGCCTCGGCCTGACCGAAGCGCAGGTCGACCGCCTGCGAGACGAGTTCGGCATCTACATGGTCGGCGATTCCCGCTTCAACGTCGCGGGCCTCAAGGAAGACCGGCTCGATGACCTCGCCAAGGCCGTCGTTGCGATACTTTGAGGGAAATTTAAAGCAAATGAGGGCTGGGCAATGGACCTGACCTACGTCCCATGGCACGCTTCGTTCTCGGGATCTTTCAACACCTATTCAGCGATTGAAGCGCGCGACCAGCCTCATCAACTTCTCTTTTCAAGCCATGCGAGCGCCTCGTTCTGGTTCCCCGAGACCGAAAAACGCGGATTTTGGGGTGATCGAAAGAGCCGGCGGGGTCCGGAATTGTCTTCAGATAAGCTGCTGTCTGTCGCAACCGCAATGCGCTCGATCGATTGATGATGATTGGCGACGGTGCGAGCTGATTTCGTCGGCAAATGCAAGATCGATCAAAGACGCGATAACGTCGCTGGCGAATGACATGTCCAATGTGCTCGCCAGAATGGCGGAATAGGCGCGAAACAAAGGAAAGGTCGCCCAGCCTGCGTTCGTCTTTTCCAATTGGCCAATTCTTGGCCTGTTGCGTATCCTGAGCCTCACGGAGGAATTAGTTTCGCTGAATGCCTGAAGCCATACTCAATTAGCAATCCAAAACATAATCGAGCGCAAATCATGTATTATTAATAATCTATGTAACCTAGCGTTTTGCTAACACCACTTGCCAAAGAACCGTACTGGTTGCATGTTGAGATGCTATTTAACTTTGAGAGAAAATTCATGGCGACAGGTACGGTAAAGTTCTTCAATGCAGACAAAGGCTTCGGGTTTATCAGCCCTGACGGAGGAGCCAAGGATGTGTTTGTTCACATTTCGGCGCTGCAAGCGTCTGGAATTCAAGCCATTCGTGATGGCCAGAAGGTTTCATTCGATATGGAACCGGATCGGACGGGCAAGGGACCGAAAGCTATTAATATCGAATTGGTCTAGGGGGTGCACTGTTTGGTCAGTATGACGTAACCCGCCTCTAGCTGCGAAACCTCGGCAATGAGGTTTCGCCGGTACCTTGCCGAGCACGCTCCAGATATGCAACTGGATGCCCTCGGTCGGGTTGCTCGCATACGGAGCCCAGCAGTCTCTCTTCGTTTGGATTGCAGCGGTTCCTTTTCCGGTCAACTGAACAGCGGTCGGAACTGTGGTTGCTTTGCCGCCATCGTGGTGCTTTTGCTGAATTCAGCAAAAAGCTAGGCACTCTGACGCACCCTCTGCCTGAAGTTGAGGGACCGAATGGTTGTTCGGCGGGGCCGGTGGCTATCCGAAAACATCCACCCGGGGCTAAAGGGCGCGCCTGAGCCGGACCTCAAACCGATCTGAAAGGCTTGAAGTCACTGTCTTGCGGCACCTAACGGGGTTGCTTTGTGCCGCAAGTCGTATGCGCTCAATACTTGATGTCTCTGCCCGTCTGACGCCCCGTTTGCTTAGCGTTCCGTTTGTCCTGTCGGCACGCGGCGTTGCTTTTGTCGTTAGCGGAGCGGCACGCCTGCTTTGTATCGCGCGCACCCTGGCGGGTGTCTTGGCGGACATCACGCGCAGCCTTGCGCTGTTGTCCTTGCTCTGTTGCCAAGGACATAGCTGGCGCGCCTGCGAGGAATATCGTAGCCATCAAGGCACTGAATAGAGGCTTGAATCCGAACATTGTTCGTCCTCCCGTTGAAGCGGCCACGATTGTGGCCTCATGCCCATGGTGGCGGCCTCATGCCGCCACCGTCATACCGTCTGCTACATTTTAGAGACTGCTTCTATTGCGCCGGCCACCGTAGAACTGGCGTTGTTCTTGCAATAGTCGGCAATCTTTTGCGCATTTGCATGGGCTTTGTCACCGTCCACCATGCCATCTCCAGCTTTGCCATGGACATATCCGTTCACCCACATGGCCACGCCAATAGTCTTGGCTGCAGGCATGGCACCGACTTCCTTGCAGGTGGGCTTTGACATGTCCACGTCTGCAGCCAGCGCCTGGCTAGCCAAGCAAAGACCTGCAGCTGCGATTGCGATTGACACAAACCGTCTCATGGTACTGTCGTCCTCCCAAACAGCCTCGCCCTTGGCCAGGACGAGTGCTCGTGCATGTGTGGAGTTTTGTTTGGAAACCGCACCGAGCCACGATCAGGACCGATCACGGCAGGAACCGACAGTTTAGAAACAACTAATAATAGCACGATGCGGGCGAGGATGCGCGTTTTTTATAAAGTTTTCGCAAGGCTACGGGTTATCCGCTGCATCAACGTTAGGCCTGACGAGAGTGCTTTCCTCCCTCAGGTGAGCTGGGGTCAGGACTTCGGGAAGATACGCCCCATCGTTCGAGTTCGTCGCTTCCCTGCAACACCGAAATGTCGCAGTAGCTTTGGGCTACTCAACGAGCCGCAGGACCGATAACGCCCTAGACGTCGGCCAACGGTGAGACGACTCCAATACGACAAACGCAGTCGACTATGGCTGCTTCGGCTAGCTCAGCAGTTATACACTCCGGACGCACAACGGCGTGCCGAGCGCCGGGCCACGCCAGCGACGCTGACCGGCGTCAGCGGACGCCCTACCCTTGCCTCCGCCGTCGAGACAAATCCATGGACGCCGAGGATCGAAAGTCCCTCGCCCGCGTCGAGCACGGTAAAGCCCGTGCCCGCAGCCACCAGCAGAATTCCCAGTTTCCTCAATAGGCTCATTGGCCACCTCCTACGGAAAAGTGTGCGGGTAGTTCGTCTATATCCTTCAGCTCCGCGAGGTCGGCCTTCTTGGCACCGATTGCATTATCGAAGACGAAATCATCAGCGGTAACCCCAGTGCCTGTTTTCCAATCTCTGATCTGGATGCTGTACTGCGGTGCCTGATCGACCTTATTGGCAGTGATCACATACCGGCAGGGATAGGGGTGCTCGCCTTGGGCGATCCATATCTGCCAATCGACCTCCTTGGCGCGGAACGCGAGATGATCGCATTCGGTGCCGCCGATCACGCCGCTGCCGAGATCCTTCACATCGACCACGTCGGCGATCAGTTCGTCGTACACTTTGGGAAGCAATAGGTCGGCGCCGGGAATGGGTTTGTGAAGCTTTTCCCTCAATTCGTCGACCAGATGTTCAACCGTACCGGGCACCTCCACCTGAGTGTAGAGATTGAGGTTCTTGCCGAGCACACTGAGCGTCTTTCCGTCGAAAATCATCTCGACATCGGCAAACCCGCCGGTCCGCGCGACTCGGATCTTGTCGGGCCGCTCGATTTTAATCTTGCCCGAGCTCGCAAGCAAGATTTTCTGGTGGTCCTTGGTGACGACCTCGAGATTGCTGTCGTATCCGAATGAAATGGTCTCCTGCGCATCCAGATAATCCGACATCGCCTTGAGCAGGCCCTTGGCTTCCGCCTCGCCGGCGCCGGCGTCCGGCGGTGCTCCCAAAACACAGATCAGCGCCAGCGCCGATAAACGCGCAGCCGCAGTCGACCACATGACTTTTTGCATTATCCTTCTCATGGAAGTACGCCTCCCTCCGCTTGTTATTGACTGATAACGATGGCCTGCTTCTCACAGCCGGTTTCAAATCGGGCTTGGTCCAATTCCAGCAGCAGGCGGCCGGCCCGCAAGGCACAATAGTGCGGCTGCGCGGCCTCGAACCGAGACAATCTGGACCAGAACCTCCCCAGACGTGCCGCCTTTCGCATGACACTAGTCTTTCACTTCTTGGGTGCGGTTTTCGACGCTTCGAATGCGTCCCTGTAGCCGCGGGCAATCGTGCGCACGCCGCGCCCGATGTCTTCGTACGCTTCGTCGGGCAGGTTCGCCAAGGACACGCGCAACGACCAGTTCGGCGCCTCAAAGCCGCCGCCGTTCAAAAGCACGATCCCATGTGCCTCGGCCAAGCGGAAAGCAAGATCGAGCGGGTGGATATTCTTCTTGAGGTATTCGACCGCTTCATCGCCGATATTCTTGCGAGCCCAGAACTCAAAGTCGATGAGGCCGTAGTAGGCGTCGAAGTTCGGGTTCGCGTCGACCTTGAGAACCATACTGTCTATCATGGTCCGGGCGCGCCGATGGACAATCTCCTTGCAGGCGGCCTGATAATGCTTTTCTCCGTCCATCATCTCGCAGAGGGAAAAGAGGCTCATCATCACCTGCTGTGGAAGCGAGAGCCCCGCCGTATGGTTGAGGGCCACGTCGCGACTGTCGGCGACGATGCGATCGATGAATTTGACTTTGCGCGGCTCGAGCGTGAGCGCGCCGTACCGCTTGTCCAGCGCCTTCAAATCTGCGTCTGCCAATTTGGCGATCATCGTGTCGAAGATGTTATCCTCGTGGACGGCGATGACGCCAAGCCGCCACCCGGTGCAGCCGAAGTACTTCGAATACGAGTAGACGCCGATCGTGTTCTGCGGAAGCTCACCGAGCAAGGAGCGGAAATCGTCGACGAAGGTGCCGTACACATCGTCCGTCAAAAGCATCAGATCCGTGCGCTTGGTCTTCACCAGTTTCGTTAGTTTGCCAATGGTCTCCTTGCTCAGCGCCATGCCGGTGGGATTGCCGGGATTGACGATGAAGAGCGCCTTAATCGTCGGGTCCTCCAGTTTCTTGATCTCTTCGTCCGTAAACTGGAACCGATTTTCCTGCGGTGCTCTGATATGCACGACCTTGAGGTCGTAGTCCTCCAGGTGCGTCATCTCCAGATAAGGAGTGAAAATGGGCGTCCCGAGCGCGATGGTATCGCCAGGATGCAGCAGGCGATTGGCCTTCAAAGTCTTGAAGATGTAGCACATCGCAGCCGTGCCGCCTTCGACGGCGTAAAGATCGAACTTGCCGGGCGGCCGCGGCTTGCCACACATCGCCCACATCAGATATTCGTGCACGATCCGCTCGTTGTGGACGAGCATTCTGTCCGGCACCGGATAGTTGTCGCCGATGATGGAATCGACGAGTTCGTGCACGAAGGCGTCCGGGTCGAAGCTGAAGGTCCTGGTTGCGAACTGCAGCATCGAAGACAGGAAGCCGGCACCCGGCATGTCGGCATGCTTTGTCAGCCACGACTCCAGCCGCGCCGCGATATCTTTCGCCTGCGGCATCCCGGCGAGTCCCGCCGGATGCTCCATCACCCGCCTGCATTCGGTGACGGCGAACTGCCCAAGCAGAAAAAAGCCCTCACGCGGCGTGGTGGCGACCCAGTTGGGATTGCCGCGGCCGGCATTCAGGAACGCCGACTGGGTGGTCTTTGAGGTGTTCCGGGCGAGCTGGATCAGCTCATCCTTAATCTCGAAAGGACTTAGAGCCTCGAACTTGTGTAGCGTAAGGGCGTCAGCCATGACCTGCTCCTGCTGTAGGAATTGCGCGAAAGGTCAGCCTTTCGCGGTTATGTCATCAACATCACGAGGACCATGCCCCAGGTCGTCAGCAATATGTTTCCGACAGCGTAGGTAACCGTGTAGCCGAGCCCGGGAATCTGGCTGCCGGCGCGGTCGTTAATCATGCCAAGGGCCGCCGTCGTCGTGCGCGCGCCGGCGCAGCAACCAAGCAGTATCGCTTCATCGAAGCGAAATACGTATTTCCCGACATACATTGCAAGAACCAGCGGCATGGTCGTCACAAAGACGCCCCAGAGAAAAAGGCTGAAGCCAAGCTCCCGCAGGCCTGCGACAAAGCCTGGCCCCGACGAGATGCCGACCACGGCTATGAATATGTTCAACCCGATGGAATTCATGAACCACACGGTCGACGACGGAATCCGACCAAAGGTCGGGTGTACCGAGCGGAGCCATCCGAAGAACAGGCCGGAAGCGAGCGCGCCCCCGGATGTGGACAGCGTCAACGGCACGCTCCCAACTCTGTAGACAAATGCGCCGAGCAGAGCCCCGATTGCTATTGCCGCGCCGATGAACGCCACATCCGCGACATCGGTCGCGCGGTCCGGATGGCCCAGCATCTTGGTCGCGGCCGCTATGTCCTGCGTGCGCCCGACGAGGTTGACGATATCGCCCCGGTGCAGCTTGGTGTCTGCAAAAATCGGAATATCCGTCGCGGTCGCTCCGCGGGTGATCTTTCGTAGGAAAACGCCGCGAGCGCCTTGGGCTTTGGCCAGCTCGGCCAGTGTCATGCCATCGACCTCTTTGCTGGTGACGTAGACATCGACACCTTCTATCGGCATCGCCAAGAGCTTGCGGTCGTCGACTTCTTCCGCCGTCGTTCCGATCAGATTGACCAACACCTCCCGGCGGCCGGCCACGGCCACGACATCGTCAGCCTGGATGAGGGTATCGGCAGTGGCGTCGATGATCTGTTGGCCACGGCGGATGCCCTCGATGAACACGCGCTGTTCGGGCAGCATTGCTTCCGCTTCATGCGCGGTCTTGCCGACTATCGGCATCCCTTCGCGGACGCGAAAAGCCCGCAATTCAAATCGGTGCCAGGCCGTTCCAGGACCGCCCAATTCCTTCTTTCCGCCATGCTTCTCCTCGTAACGCTTGCACGCGGCCGGCAGATCGATGCCAAGGAGTGCCGGCCCGATGATGGAAAGAATGATCGCGGAACCCATCGTGCCGAAGATGTAGGTGACGGCATAGGCGACCGGCATGGCGTCCAGCAGCGCCTTGGTTTCCTCCGGTGGAAGATTGAGGCGGTTGATGGCGTCGGTCGCGAGTCCCATCGACGCCGAGATCGTTGTCGAACCGGCATAGAGTCCAGCCGCTGAACCTATGCCATAGCCTGCCAGCCTTGCGCCGATGTAGGCGGCGGCCAGGCAGAACAAGCAGACCACCACGGAGAACAGGGCCTGCGGAATTCCGTCCTGCGAAATGCCGCGGACGAACTGCGGCCCAACCCCGTAGCCAATGGCGAACAGGAACATCAGGAAAAAGGTCGGCTTAAGCGGACCCGAAACCGTAATTCCGATCTGTCCGATGATCACAGCGGCAATGAGCGTTGCAGTGACTGCGCCGAGGCCTAAGCCCTTGTAGGTGAACGAGCCGAAGTAGTAACCGAAAGCGAGCGCCAGGAAAATGGCGATCTCCGGATAGTTTCGCAGCGTCTGAAAGAACCAATCGATCATGACGTCACCCATCCCTGTGACAGAGCATGTGCCGAAACGCGTAAGCGATTTTCGGCAGCATGCTCTTCTTTTTTATGTATTGGCGGTTTCAGATTTAAGGTCGACCTGGCCTAAAATCCTCCTGCCCTATGCTCTGGTCCATTACTCAGGCGGCGCGCTTCGCCGACTTACCGGTGCGTTTCGCGAGTGCTTCTGCACGCACCAGCCTCAGGCCTTCGGCAGCGTCGTAGCCATGGATTTCCTTCACGTCGAGCTTGCGCATGAAATCGATCGTCTCTTGGGTGATCACCTGCCCCGGCACC